>JAFGKN010000699.1 GCA_016928605.1 Planctomycetota bacterium
CCCCGGAGGATCTCCATCGAGAAGGCGATCGAGATCATCGCCGAGGAGGCAGGCGGTCCATCTCCGGCCGAGGAGTGACGGCGGTCCGCCATGGATGCACGAGGCTCGCGCCCGGCCGGCTGGTTGAAGGTGCTTCTCGATCTCACCAAGGTCAGGATCACGCTCGCCGTCACCCTGTCGGCCGCCGCGGGGCACTTCCTCTTCACGTCCCAGCTCTCGTGGAGCGCGCTGCCTCCCCTGCTCGGCATCTTCCTGCTGGCGTGCGGTTCCGCGGCCCTGAACCAGGTCCAGGATACGCGGATCGACGCCCGCATGAAGCGAACGCGCGCGCGTCCCATCCCCTCGGGCCGGATCCGGCGGGACTGGGCGCTCTTCGCGGCCCTGGCGCTCATCGGCGCCGGCCTCTACGTCCTGGCATCCATCGAGAAGCACACGCTGACGCTGATCGCCCTCGGCGTGCTCGCCGTTCTCTGGTACAACGGGGTCTACCTGCTGCTGAAGCGCATCACCGCGTTCGCGGTGATCCCCGGCTCGCTGGTCGGCGCGATCCCCCCTCTCATCGGCTGGGTCTCGGCCGGCGGGGTCCTCACGGACGGGAGGATCCTCTGGCTCGCGTTCTTCTTCTTCCTCTGGCAGATTCCCCACTTCTGGCTCCTCCTCATCCTGTTCGGCCCGGAGTACGAGGAGGCCGGCCTTCCGTCGCTCACGCGGAGCTTCTCGCCCGTACAGCTCTCGCGCATCACCTTCATCTGGATCCTGGCGGTGGCCGTCACGGGCGTGATGCTGGCGAGCGCTCTGCGGATGCGGCTCCCCTACAGCGGCGGGATCGCCATCGCATCGATCTGGCTGGCGGCGCACGCCTTCGGCCTGCTCCGGACTCGAGAGAAGCGCCCGGCCGCCCGGACGGCCTTCCTCCGCATCAACATCTACGCCCTTCTCGTCACGCTCTGCGTTGCGGGCAGCGCGCTGAGCTGAGGGGCCAGACATCCACGCCGAGCTCGTCACGCTCTGCCCGGCGGGCAGCGCGCTGAGCTGAGGGGGGAAGACGGCGGCGGCCGACGGACTCGCTTCTTGAGAACGCTCAGGTCGGCTCAGGCGAGGTACTCGCGGATCAGCCGCATGTTCTCGGGCGGAGTCTCGAGCGGCAGGCAGCCGGTGCCCATGAGGCAGTTCGGATGGTCCGCCGTGATCTCGAGGATCCGGTCGACCTCGCGGCGGATCGCCTCCGGATCCGAGCAGGCCACGATCCCTGGATCCATGTTCACGCGGATCTTGACGTGGGGGTGGGTCGAGCCCGCCTTGCGGACGAACGACCGCTGGTCCGTCTCGACGTTGCAGACGACGAAGCTCGTTCCCGTGGAGAGGATGTCGTCGAGGACAGTGCACGTGTCGCCGCCCATGATGCAGGGGACGGGATGGCCGACGCACTCCGCAGCCACCGCCAGCACGCGGCGCAGAGCCGGCATCTCGATCTCGTGAAACTGCCGGGGGGAGAGCATCGGCGGCGCCGCGGCCGACTCGAAGAACGCGACGTCGAGCCCCGCGTCCGCCACGGCCCGGCAGAAGACCTCCTGGTTCTCGGCGAGCCGCATCAGCCAGCGGCCCACATCGGAGGGCCGGAGCGCGACGTCCTCGCAGAGATTGCCGATGCCCCGCAGGTTGAACGCGATGGAGAAGGGGCCCGCCACCGGGATCCGCACATCGGCATCCGGCAGCGCGCCGGCGAGCCGCCGCCCCACGTCGATGACCATGGCGATCCGGCCGTCCCGCCGCGGATCGAAGGGCGCGATGTCCAGAGCCTCGTCGAGGCTCGAGAAGAGCGGCTCGCGGATGGCGGGGATCCCGCTGCCGCTGGGCCTCGTGATGACGGCTCCGTAGGCCTCCGTCTCGAGGTTGTAGATGTCGATGCCGACCACGATCGGCGAGTGGCGGTACTCGAGATACGCCTGGCGGTGCCCCTCGAACAGGAGATCGGGATCGCGGGAGACTTCCCACGGGGTGCGGCCCACCCAGCGCGCGGCGTGCTCGTACACGGAGGGAGAGAAGGGTATCTTCATCGCGGCTCGCGGCGTGTAGGTCTTGAAAGAGCGATGCTCAAGCCACCGGAGATCTCTCCGCGCAGTCTATCACGCGGGGGCTCCGCGTGTCAGGCGCTGAATCCGCATCCACGGCCGGTGCCGCCGGGATCCGCCGCTTGAACAGCCCCGATGGGAGTGATACAAGGGAGTGCTCACGGGCTCTCGAAAGGCAATCGCGAGGTTTCCGATTCCTGTCCATCCTTCGCCTCGAGGCCGCTCCGAGGCGCGGAGAGGCTTCTTTCATAGAAAGGTGGTCGCCGCCATGACCGGCTGCAAGACGAATCTCTCTCTGCGCATCTCGCTCCTCGTGTGCGGCCTCGCCGCGTGGGCTGCCATCGGCGCGCGGGCCGAGGATGCTCCGGGGATCCAGGCCGGCCTCGCCGTGCGCGACATCACGCCGCCGGAGCCGATCTGGCTCTCCGGATACGCGAGCCGCGACCGCCCCTCGGAGCGCGTGGACCATCCCCTCCTCGCGCAGGCCCTCGCGCTCAAGGGCTCCAGCGGAGAGACGGCGGTTCTCGTGTCGCTCGACAACTGCGAGGTCACGGGACGGTTCACGGCGCCTGTCCTGAAGCGCATCACGGAGGCGTGCGGCATC
>JAFGKN010000115.1 GCA_016928605.1 Planctomycetota bacterium
CGCGGCCCTCAGAGATCCAGGCTGGCCAGCCTCCACCGCGTCCGGATCCGGTCCACCTCGAAGAGATAGAGCCGCTCCTCCTCCTCATCGAACATGCCGAGCAGCCGGCTCTGCGTCCAGCGCTCACCGCGGCTCTCCCCCCCGCCGAAGGGGAGGAGTCCACTCGACGGGAGATGCGCCGCGGCCTCCGCGAGAGGCGCCGCCGGTGGAGCCCGCAGGCTGCGCGCCTTCTCGCGATCCGTCCAGGACGCCGGTCGGACGAGCTCGCGCAGCTCCGCAGAATCTCCGGAGGCCTCGCGAGGCCCCGCCGGCGAGCCGTCGCCGATCGAGAGCGCCGGAGCGTCCGGCCCGGCCGGCTGGCGCGGCCGCGTCGCCCAGCACCAGAAGGCGATCCCCGCGGACGCCGCGACGAGCAGGGCGGCCGCGAGGCGCGCCAGGAGGAGAGCTCGCCGGCGCACGCGCGGCGCAGGTGCCGGATCCGCCGCGGCCTCCTGCACCGCAGCGCCCCGCCTCACCGCCTCACGCGCAGCGACGACGTCATCCGCAGCGTCTCTCGTCACGGCCTCCCGCGCCGATCCTCCCCGCGACCCCAGAGCGGCCTGCAGAGCCGCCGCGGCCAGTCGATCGATCCGGCGCTGCTCCTCGACGAGCCGGCGCCCATCCTCGCTCCGCTCGAGCAGAGCTTCGAAGGCGCGCTGCTCCTCGCCGTCCAGCTCGCCGTCGAGGAAGCGGCTCATCGCCCTGCCGAACTCGTCCCCTCGAAGATCGTCTCCATCTCGCTTCATGCTTTCCTCGCCTGTCTCTCCAGGCGCTCCCGGAGCATGCGCCGGGCCCGGACCAGCCGAGTCTCGACGGTCTCCCTTGGCAAAGACAGTGCCTCGGCGATCTCCGCGTAGCTCCAGTCCTCCAGGTGCCGGAGCACGAACACCTCGCGGTACCTCGCGGGGAGCCTCGAGATCGCATCGAGCGCGACCCGGTGCTCGTCCTCGATCTCGAGGCGGCACGGCGGATCCGCCTCCGGCGGACCGCGGACTGCCTCGCGCTCCCGGAAGCGATCGAGGTGCTTCCGCCGGCTCGACCGCCGGCGCAGCGCGTCGATCGCCGCGTTGCGCGCCAGGCTCGCCAGCCAGGCCCTCCAGCTCCCAGGGCGCTCCAGGCCGCCGATCTGCCGCCAGGCAGAGATCCACACCTCCTGGACCACGTCGTCGAGCAGGTCCAGGTCCCCGAGCACGGAGTACACGATCCCCCGGACCCAGCGCTCGCTCCGGCGCACCAGCTCCCGGAAGGAGTCCTGGTCGCCGCGGAGCAGGGCCTCGATCAGGCGGAGGTCCCGGTCGTTTCCGGCGTCGAGCACCTTGCGCGTCATCACCATCCAGGACGCAGAAGGAGGCGGCAGGCGGTCAAAAAAACAGATGCCTGTTCACCGGCTCGCGGCATCCCCGCGCGGGGCTGCAACGGACCGGGATGGCGTTTTCGCTGCTGCGGAGCGGTCTCCCCGGCCGCTGATCCCCGCCCGCGCCGCTCGAGCGGAGCCCATGGGCGTCGGCACGCACATCCTGCCGCTCCCAGCTCCGCTCAGCGCCGCTGAACCATCGCACCAGACGAAGCATACAGCCGCTGGCTCAGCGCTCCCGTGCGCACGATGCAAGCGGCCGCTCAGGGCTGAAGCGCTCCCCCGCGGTGAAAAGGAAAGAGCGATGTCCCACCCGGCCGGCGGGGGGAGCGGGACATCGCCCTCTCTCGAGAGCCGGCGGAGCCGGACCTCGCATCAGTTCTCGCTGTCGACGACCGGCATCAAGGTGTAGCGGAGAGTGGCCTCCACCAGGGAGGTCGACTCCGTGTCGAAGATGCGCAGGACCTCGGAGCTGTCATCCGGCGACAGGACCTTCTCGATGAAAGTGACATCGGCCAGCGGGCGTCCCGTCGCCGCCTCGAAGTGGGCTCGATCGGCGATCACGACGACATTCCCCGTCTTGTAGTGGATGCCCAGGAGCTGATCCTGGCCCTGGTCGAAGTAGAGCCGGCTCTCGCGGATGTCGTTGAGGCTCGGGACCAGCACGGTCTCCTCGCCGATCACGCTCGTGTCCCTGCGGCCGATCACATCCGGTCTCCGCCGGGCGATGAAGTTGTCGCGCGGGACCTGAGCGCTCAGCTTCTCCTGGCCGCCGGAGGCCGCCGCGTCGTACTGGATCATCGTGTTGGAGTTCTCCTCGAAGACCCACAGGGGCATGCAGTCCGGCAGGTAGAGCCCGGCCGACATGTAGTAGGGCCGTGCTTGAGGGATGGTGCTCTCGAGCTCCTCGGGCGTCACGGCCGCCCGCACGTCGCCCAGGCGATACCTCTCGCTCAGAGGATCGAACACCTCGTAGATCTCGAGCAACGTCGTGCTTCCCACGTCGAAAACAAGGGCCTTCCCGTCCTCGGGCAGCCCGCGACGCGCACAGAAGGACGGCCCGTCTCTGGGGACGAGGATCGGCTGGAAGCTGTCGAGGTCGATCTCGACGTTCTGGGTCACCTTCTGCTGGATGTACGGGAACGTCAGGAACGCCTGGTCGCCCGGCACGCGGAACTTGCCCTTCGGAGCCATGACCGTCACCGCCGTGTCGTCACCGTCGTCGAGATCGAAGTCGAGGGCGAGCGGCTCGAGGGACAGCTCGAGCAGGTGCACTTCGCGGACCGTCAGGAAGAACACCAGGATCCTGCCGTCGGCCAGCTCGAAGATGCGGGAGACGCGGGGCGTCTGCTGGTCGATCTGGCGCTCGATGTCCGCGCCGGTGATGACCACGCTCATGATGAGGCCGTTCCCGCGTCCGAAGTTCACGCTGCTCTCGTCGGGGAAGGGAGGCTTGCCCTCGCGGTCGGGGCTGCGATTGGGAGGAACGCGGCGGAAGTCGACGTCCTTCTTGAAGGCAAGGATGCTCCGCGAGGATGACTCGAGAGCCAGGAACCAACCCTTGAACGCGGGGCTGCGCAGCGCTATGGGCGTGACCCCCAGCGAGTTCTGATCGCCGATCGCCTCGAAGCTGATCGTGGGGTTCTCGGCGATCACGCCCTGGCCCTCGAGCTCGTTGTCGAGGCCGGCACGGCTGTAGTGGAGCTTGGTGTTCTCGGGCAGGAACGGGCTGTTGGCGCACGTCTTGCACATGTCGATGGAGAGGAGCGATCCAGAGTCGGACTCGTAGACGAAGAGCGTGCCGGCGCCCTCCCCAATGCTCTCCGGCCCGGGGAAGGGCCCGCTCAAGATGGAGATATCGTCCGTCGCTGGATTGGGCAGCGCGAGATCGACCTTGCCGTCGCCGCTCAAGTCTCCCGCGGCGACCGCATCCGCGCTCCCGGCGGAGGCGAGGATGGCCGAGAGGAAGAAGCCGCCGCGGCCGTCTCCGATGAGGACCGAGACCTGCTCCGTGGCAGGGTTCGCCGTGGCCAGGTCGTGCAATCCATCGCCGTCGAGATCGGCGGCAGTGACGAAGACCGGCTCGCCGCCGACAGTGTAGTTCTCCGACTGGTAGAAGCTGCCGTCGCCGCGCCCGGTGAGCACGGAGACGGTGCCGGCCCCCGGATTGGCCGTCACCAGGTCGGGCACGCCGTCCGCGGTCAGGTCGAGGGCGATGATCGAGGAAGGCTCGCCGCCGACGATCGCGCGTTGCGCCGGGAAGAACGTCCCGCCGCCTCTCCCGAGGAGGATCGAGACATCCTGGGGCGCCACGACGCCGGGAATCTGGCGCGAGGCCGAGTTGGCGGTGGCGATGTCCACGAAGCCGTCGCCGTTGAAGTCGGCCGCGGTGATCCCGCGGGGCGCATCGCCGACCGAGAAGTTCAAAGGGCTCTGGAAGGTGCCGTCACCGCGCCCGATGAGCACCGACACCGTGTCGGGGATGTAGTCTTCAGCAGGCTCGGGCAGCTTGGTGACGTTGGCCGTCGCCACATCGGTCTTGCCGTCGCCGTCCAGATCGACAGCGAGGATCGCCATCGGCTCATTGACGAACTCGGGACGCCCGGTGGCAAAGGTCTTGGCCGGCA
>JAFGKN010000700.1 GCA_016928605.1 Planctomycetota bacterium
CGAAGCTCCCAGCTCGAGGTGCTCCTCCAGCAGCCCCTCGAACTTGTCGATGTCCGTCGTGATCACATCGGCGATCCAGCGCATCCGGCCGCCCCACTCCTCCCAGTACCTCGAGAGCTTGAACTGCCGGAAGTTGTGGTTCTTCAGGACGATCGAGTCGATGCCCAGCTCCTCGCACTTCTTGAGCGTCATGAAGATCCGCTCTTCGGTGTTGTAGTGCCGGGCCAGCGAACTCACGTAGCCGAGGTCGCGAGCGTGCATGTTCATGCTGATGAGGTTGCTGCCGCAGATGACGCGGCCGATCGAGAGACCGCCGATCTTCCCGGCGGGCATCGTCTTGCGCCGGGCGACGACCTCGGGATGGTCGAGATCGAGAGCCTTGAGCCGGGCGTGCTCTCGCGCGTCGGCTGGCGTCACGATGACGGCGTTCTGGGCGGAGGCGGCGGCCGCCTTCCTCGGCTCTCCGGACGCCGGCAGCGAAGAGAGCGCGCCGACCACCGGCAGCGCGCCGAGGGTCTTGAGCATCTGCCGGCGGCCGGTCCGGGCCGGCGGTGGTCTTGTGTCCTCGTTCATCCGGTCCTCCGCGCGTTCGCTCTCGCCGAGCTCGCTCAGCTCCGCCAGGGCCGCGTCCGCTTCACGCCCGCCAGGGCCTCGCGCGCGATGCGCGCATCCTCGGCGATCTCGAAGTCGAACATGCCGGCGATGAAGTGATCGGCGCCGCTCTCGAAGACGTAGCGGAAGGCGTTCTGCGGAGGGATGGCGCCGGCGGCCATCACCTTGAAGGCGATCCAGGGCTTCTCGACGTCCTTCATCACGTCGATGACCTCCTGCGGATTCCTGCACCAGTACCCGGGGATCTCGGCGTACACGCCCGCGAGCTCATCGGCGCGCGGCGCGGTCGGATAGTTGTGGTGATGGAACGTCTTGATGTAGAAATCGGCGTCGACCTTCCGCTTCTCGCACTCGACGATTACCCGCAGGTCGTGGGCGCCGACGCCTGAAGGCACGCCGAGGTCCTTGGCGATGTCCACCGCCTTGGCGATCAGATCGACCTTCCCCTCCGCGACGAGCTGATCGGAGCGGACGCCCCAGAGGTAGATGGCGTCGACCCCCTCATCGACGAGCTGCCGCACGTGGTCGGAATAGGCCTTCATGTCCGGCGCGATCTCCGCCGTCGGGCAGATGATCCACTGCATCTTCCCCTTGCGCTCGTGGCGATGCTTCATCAGGATCTTCTGAGCGAACGGAACCGTGTGGATGACGAGCGTGTTCACGCCGTGCTTCTCGGAGAGCGCGAGCGTCTCGAGGATCTTCTCCTCCGTGTTGTACTGCGCCGTCAGGTTGTAGACGTACCGCAGATCTCGGCTGTGGGTGAAGTGCGTGAGGAGATTGCCGCCCAGGAGCATGCGGCTGATCTCGAGGTCGGCGATCTTGCCGCAGGGCATCAGGGGCCGGGCACCGGCCGCATCTTCAGCGGACGGCACCGATGCCTCCGCGGTGCGCGCGAGGGCGTCGCCGGCGGCGGCGGCCGCGAGCGATGTCTTCAGGAAGGTTCGCCGGTGGATCTGGTGGGACATGGTTCGGTTCCTCTCGCGAAGCAGGGAGCGGTCTTCGATCGGGCATCCAGGATATCACGCCGCGCGCACCTGCGACCAGGGATTTGACCGCTGTCGATCGCGGCATCCCCCGGGAAGCCCTGCGCATCGAATGCGAGCCGGCGTTCGTGACCCCGCCCGGGCCTACAGCGACCAGCCGCTGCGGTACGGCTCCTGGAGGTAGCGGTTGGCATCCTCGTCGTTCGTGAACCGCATCGCCTCGCCGTCCCACTCGAGGCGCCGGCCGGTGCGGATGGCGATGTTGCCGAGGATCGTCACCTCGGCGTGCAGGCCAGCGGGGTCGAAGTTGCAGCTCGCCGGCTCGCCCCCGCGCATCGCAGCGAACCACTCGGCCGTGACGTTCCCCTGGACATCGGACCGGGGCAGCGTCTTCGGAGGCCGGCGGTAGGCCTTCATCTTCGATTCCGGGATGATCTGTCCGTCGTTCGTCCCTCCGAGGATCACACCCGTCTCGCCGACGTAGAGGTTGCCCTCGGCGGGCATCGGGCGGCCCCGCTCGAGCTCCGCCGGCCGCGGCGGCTTGAGCCCGCCGTCGTACCACTGGAGCCGCAGGGGCGGCAGATCTCCGCGCGCCGGGAACTCCCACGTGACGATCGAGGCCAGCGGCGCCGTCTCGGGAAGAACGCGCGTCGAGGTGGCGTGCACGCTCGTCGGGTGCCCGAGCTTCAGAGCGCGAAAGAGCGTGTTGAAGTGATGGCAGCCCATGTCGCCGAGCGCGCCGGTGCCGAAGTCCCACCATCCGCGGAAGTTCCACGGGTGGTACACGGCTTTCCGGCTGCCGCGGGCGCCGATCTGCGCGAGCGCCAGGTGATCCTCGGGCCAGTAGCCGACGTAGGGCCGCTCGGGCGCGGGCCCCAGCCAGAGGTCCCAGTCGAAGTGCTCCGGCACCTTGTCCTCTCCCTCCGGGCGCAGCATCCCCTGGGGCCAGAACGGACGGTTCGACCAGCAGTACGCCTCGCGGACCGCGCCGATCGCGCCAGCCTGGATCATCTC
>JAFGKN010000701.1 GCA_016928605.1 Planctomycetota bacterium
GATGCCGATCCAGAAGACAAAGTTGATGATCCCCCAGCCCCAGCCGACGGGGCTGTTGTTTCCCCACGAGCCGATGCCCACGGCGATGGTGTAGGCGGCGCAGAGGAGGAAGCAGGTCGCGAGCGCTCCGCAGATCGAGAAGGCGATCCACCATCGCAGGGTTGGAAAGGACTCGAGCGGGCGGTGGATGTCATCGTCGAGCCGCCGGAGATCGACAGGTCCGGTCACGAGGGGAGGCGGGGTGAGGAGCGAGGCCGAGGTCCTCATCCGTGGCTCTCCTCCTTCTCCCCCGGATCGCCGCCTGCAGCATCGGGGTGGGAATGGATGACGCGGGCCAGGTACGTGATGCCGGGCCTGACATTCAGCTCTTCGAGAACGCGGTACGCGAGGGAAGAGGCTCTCATCCTCGCGACCTTGCTCCCGGGATCGTTCGCGTTTCCGAAGACGATGGCCTCCGCCGGGCAGGCCTGCTGGCAAGCGGTCCGGATGGCTCCATCGGGGACCTCCTTCCCCGCGCTCTTCAGCCGGAACGTGACCTCGCTGATGCGCTGGACGCAGAAGGTGCACTTCTCCATCACGCCGCGCGAGCGCACGGTCACCTGCGGATTGAAGACCAGCTCCTGCACGCTCTCCCTGAGCTGGCGGCCCTGGTAGTCGTAGAAGTTGAACCGGCGGACCTTGTAGGGGCAGTTGTTGGCGCAGTACCGCGTTCCCACGCAGCGGTTGTAGACCTGCTCGTTGAGGCCTTCCGGGCTGTGGGTCGTCGCGTTGACCGGGCAGACGGTCTCGCACGGCGCGTTGTCGCAGTGCTGGCAGAGCATCGGCTGCTGGTAGACGTGTGGGTTCGCTTCCGCATCGGCGCCGCCCTCGTACCGGTCGATGCGGATCCAGTGCATCTCTCGGCCGAGGGCGCACTCCTCCTTGCCGACGACCGGTATGTTGTTCTCGGCCTGGCAGGCGATGACGCAGGCGCCGCAGCCGGTGCAGGCGTTCAGATCTATGGCCATCTCCCACTTGGGTCCCGCGGAGTAATCGAACTCCTCGTCGAGCTGCCTGAGCTCGGGAACGTGGCTCCGCTTCTTCGCGAACGAGGGATCCGTCCGGTACTCCTCGAACGTGCCGTGGCGGACGATCGGCCGATCGTGCATCGAGAAGGTCTTCTGGGTGCGGACGAAGGAGTGCTTCCGCGGCAGGTCCCGCCGCTTGCGCTCCTCTGCGCTCAGTGCGCGGGCCGCGATGCTCATCGAGAACCACGGCGATGGCTGCGCCGTCTCCGCCGCCAGCGCGACGAGCCGCGCCGTGTTGAATCCCACCCCCGTGCCAGCCGCGCCGCCCCGCGTCCGGCCCTGGCCGAGCGTGGTCGCCACCACTCCGCGGGCGACTCCGGGCTGCACCAGCACCGGCAGGATCACGCTCTCGCTCCGCGCGCCGTCTTCGCTCCGCGCGCCGCCGTCCAAGGCGGGGCGGCCGGCGGAGAGAGAGAGCTCGATCCAGTCGCCCTCCTCGACGCCGAGATCGCGCGCGGTCTGCGGGCTGATCGCCGCGCCGTTGTCCCAGACGAGCCGGCTCACGGGATCGGGAAGCTCCTGGAGCCAGCCGCTCGATGCGAAGCGGCCGTCGTGGGCGGCGTGATGGGGGAGGACGACGAGCTCGAGGCCTCCGGCGGGCGCCGGTCCGCCCTCCGCGGCGGCGAGCGCCTCGGCGGCCTTTCTGTCCAGAGGCGGCAGATGGCTCGCGAGCGGCGATCCGGCCAGCCCCCTGCGGAGGGCATCCTCCCACGCGGCGCGCGGATCGCCGGAGGAGGAGAGGACCTCGCGGGTCCAGCGGCCGCGCACGAAGGCGTGCCAGTCGGGACAGGCGGCGAGCTCGGCGTCGCCGGGGGCGAGCATCCGCGTCCACACGAGCAGCGACTCGGCCTCCTGCCGCGCGTCGAAGATCGGCGCGATGACCGGCTGGCAGAGCGCGTGCAGCCCCGGAAGAGGCATCGCATCGTTCCAGGACTCGAGGTTGTGAGCGCTGGGGAGGGCCAGCTCGCAGGCCGACAGCGTCTCATCCTCGCAGGCTCCGTGCCCCACGGTGAGATTAGCCCGCGAGATCAACCGCGCGAAGCGATCCGTCGCCTCGCCGCCTCCGCGGCCCGCGTCCCAGTCATGGGCGAGGTTCACGCCGAGGAAGATGATGGCGTCGATTCTCTGCTCGCCCCGCGCCGCCTGTTCGATGGCGGTCATCGGGTCGACGGGCAGCGCGGCGGGAGAAGGATTCCAGCTCAGCGTCTTTCCACCGGCCTCGATCTCCTGGTTCAGAAGCGCCACGGCTGCGTGCGCGGCCTCGCTCAGGTGCGGGCCGGCGACCACGACGGACTCGCCTCGATGCTCCTTCAGGTCCTTCACCAGGGCGGCGAGCAGGGCGCCATCGAGCTTCGCCTCCTTCACCAGCTCGTCGAGGCGCGCTCCGTCGCCGCCGAGCGCCGAGCGCAGAGCCCGGACGAGCGGGAGCATCGCCGACGGCTTCAGAGGGAGCCGGTGGTCGGCGTTCGATCCGGTCACGCTCAGCGAGGACTCGACGACATAGAGGCGCGAGAGCCTCGAGCCTCGCGGATCAGCGCCCCACAGGTTGCGCGTCGAAGCGAAGTCGCGGGCGGCCCGGAGCACATCGCCGTCGGTCCCCAGGAAGTCCGAGTCGAGGCTGAGCGCGATGCGCGCCTTCGCGAAGTCAGGCGTCAGCTCGCCGTCCGTTCTGTAGATCTTTTTCCAGGCCGCGCGCCGCGGTCCGTCGTGAATCGTCTCGTGGACGATGTGGCGGGCGGCGGGGCAGGCCTGGAGAAACCTCGCGACGATGGCCCGCTCGGACGGGCCGAGCGTCGATCGCGTGATCAGGAGCACCGAGTTCGCCCCGCGGAGAGCATCGACGATCTCGCGGTCGGCCTCCTCCCAGCCGATGCGCCGGCCCCGGCGCACGGGCGATCGCAGCCGGTCCGGATCGTAGAGCGACAGGATGCTGGCCTGCATCTGCGCGCTCGACGCGCCGCGGTTGAGCGGGTGTCCCGGCAGGCCCTCGATCTTCACGGGTCGGCCGTCGACCGTCTTGACCATCATCCCGTACGGGATGCGCCCCTCGGTCCAGGTGGACGCATACCGGAGCGGGATGCCGGGCTTCTGGTACTCGGGAGCCTCGGCCATGCTGACGATCTTGCGGCGCGGCTTGCGGTCGCAGCCGGCGCCTCCCGCGGCGAGCAGAGCCGAGGCCGCCATGAGCTTCATCAGGCGGCGGCGGCTCAGCTCATCCGGAGGCGTGCGGACCTCGTCCCGCACCGGGAGCCCGGCGAGGGGCCTGCGGAAGGGCGCCTGGCTTGAGCGAGCGGGGCCGTTCCGTTCGTGAGAGTCGGGCGCCGCCGGCCGGGCCGGGGCGGGGCCCGGCGGCCGGCGAGGTTCACCGGGCGATGCGAGGGGGCGGTCGCGGTCCGCTGCTTCCCCGCCGTTGCTTGCTTGGCTGGTGAACGGACGCTCTTGCTTCATGATTGGCTCGAACCGATGTTTCGAACGGCCTCAGCGATGGCACGTCGTGCAGCCGATCGGGGCTCGGGTGGTCCGTCCCTGCGGGCTTCCCTCCGGAGGAGGCTGCATGTGACAGTCGAGGCACCAGCCCATCTTCAGGGAGTGGATGCGCTCGACCCTCTCCATCGACTTCACATCGCCGTGGCAGTCCGCGCAATCGAGCCCCGCGGAGGGCGCCATGTGGCGCGAATGGTCGAAGTAGACGAAGTCGGCCAGATCGTGGACCTTCTCCCAGAGGACGGGCTTCTTGCTGCTGAAGTGATCCAGAAGGGCGGCGATGCCGGGCTTCAGGCCGCCCCGCGAGTCCCTCGGCTGGATCCGCTCATGGCAGTTCATGCAGGTCTTCAGCGTGGGCATGCCGGCGTGCGGGCCCTTCTCGGCGGTCGTGTGGCAGTAGCCGCAGGGGATCTCGTGCTTGCCCGCCATGATCGCGTGGGAGAACTCGATGGGCTGCTGAGGCCGGTATCCGGTCTCGAGATTCGAGGGCCAGAGGGCATACGTGCCGAAGGAGACGCCCATGAGGATCGACAGCCCCAGGACGGCCGAGAGCAAGTGGACGCGCCGATCGAATTCTTTGGTGAACATCTGCGGAAACGAAGAGACGCTGAACTCCCGCATGCACGAGCCTTCGAGGACGATGACCAGTCCGAGGATAACGCTTGTCGGGCCGAAACTCAGGCCCTTTCGGCAGAATCAACATCCCGTGGGTCGAGGTCCGCCCGCGCCCGACTCTCCTGCCGGGGCGCGTGGCTCCCCTCGTTGCGGCTTGCATCGCCAGTCGCCTCTCCGGCCGCGTCGAGCTCGTCGATCGCCGCCGCCGACAGCCCCCAGCGCCGGGCGACGGCCAGGGCGCGGCTCTCGGCGGACGGATGGGCGCCGAGCCATCTCTCGAGGACTCCGCGGCGAA
>JAFGKN010000116.1 GCA_016928605.1 Planctomycetota bacterium
GCGCCTGCCGCGCGAGATCCGGATCTCGGGCCTGGAGCCGGGTGAGGCAGCCCCGGAGGCTGCGGGCGGTCTGGATGCTGAGCTCGAAGGCGTGGAAGTTCGTCATCGCGAGGCTCCTTTCGTTCTGGGGCTTGACGCGAGAAACCTCGGCACAGGCGGCGTGACAAGCGCTCCAGCGCTTGGCGCGCCGGTTGCGCCGCTCTTCACCGATGCGGCAAGCCCCAGGACGAAAGGAGCCGGTGACGGCGTCTCCACAACCCCGCGCGCCGCAGCCAGCTGCCGCTCCGGTTCCCGCTGCTGCTGCGGATCGCGGCTGCCGTTGCCGCTGCGGCTACCGACGCGGCTGCCGACGCGGCTGCCGGTGCGGCTGCGATTGCGGCTGCGGTTGCGGCTGAGTCAGCGGCTGAGTCAACGGCTCAGGACGCATCCTCCGCCCCCAGCTCGCGGATCTGCACGCCGTAGTACCCGCTCGACACCCAGGCGCGATCGGCGATGTCGCTCCGGTGGAGGAAGTGCCGAGCCGGCCGCCGCGTCGCTGAGAGACACAGTCCAGCGGACGAGTGCATCGCAAGATCCTCCAGTGGGGAGGAGGAGAGACTACCGGCTTTTCATCCTGATGCTCCCTCGCCGCTTCGTCAAACGATCTCGAAGACGCCCCGCGTCGCCGGGGCGGGCGAGAAAAACCTTGCCGCCCGCGTCCTCCCGCCCCATCCTCTGAGTGTCGTCTCCGCCTCGGGCAGCTATCCCGCCGTGAAGGATGACTATGGCAGGAAGCAAGCGTTTCTGGGTCCTCGTGACGGGTCTCGCCCTCCTCGCGGAGGCCGGCGCCCGATCGGAAGATGGCCCCAAGAGCTCTGATCGCCCCGCTCAGCTCGTGGTCTGGATCCGGCCGGCCAGCGATGCGGAGATGCGCCTCGACCCCGAGTCGGCGCCCGCGCTCCGGCGGCTGGCCCGCCAGGGCGTCTCGTTCCCTGCGCTCGCGCCGCTCGCGAGGGAGCCGCTCATCGCCTCTCTGCGACAGCTGGGCCGGGAGATCTCCCCGGACTACCGCGAGGTGACAGCCCGAGTCGACTCGCCGGAGGACTCTCTCGCCAGGCTTCTCTCGGACCTGGGAGCGCCGCCCCCGATCTCGCAGGAAGAGGAAAAGGCCCTCGAGCGGCTGCGACACGCCATCGGCCGCGAAAACGGCAGAGCGGGGATGCAGGCGGCAGCGAAGGGAGAGTCTGGACGCGATGACGAGCCGGCCTCGAAGGTCGCCGCGCCGGAGGCGCCGGGCGGTGGTGCGGCGTCGCAGGACGCGGCGGAGCCCGCCTTGATCGAGGAGTCGGTCCTCGACGCGCTGTCAGGCGGAGCGCGCCTGACGCTGATCCTCGACGGAGAGCAGCCATCGCCGGAGTCTCCCGGCGATCGGCGCGAGGAGGCGCTGGATCGGATCGCCACATCGCTTCTGGCGGGCCTCGCGCGCCGCAGGAAGCTCTCCGCGAGCAGCGCGCTGCTCGTGGTGCTCTTCCCCGAGGACGGGCCGCCGGCCCTGATCGCCGCCGGCCACCTCCTGAAGCGCGGCCGGATGCTGGGCGCGGCGCTCGACGCCCGGGAGATCGTCGCCGGTGTGAGACGCTGGCTCGGCGAAAGCGGACGCGGCACACCGGCGGAGAAGGCGGCCTGGGTCGATGAGATCCTCCTTCCCCTCGCGGAGGCGGGGAACAAGGAGGTGAAGCGATGATCGACGCACATCGAACGCCGATGCCCGCTCCGCGGTGGTGGATCGCGGCGCTGCTCCTGGCCGCTCCGCTCCTCTCGCCGCGCCCGGCGGGAGCCCAGGTCGACGACCGGCTGCAGGCCCGCATCGACGAGGCCATCCGCAAGGGACGGGAGGCCCTCCTGCCCGATCTCCGGTCGCTGGCGGCCAAGCCGCCCTCCGACTACCCGATGGGCCGCGTGGCCCTGCCCCTCGCGGCGGCGCTCCGCGCCGGCCTCTCTCCCGACGATCCCGCGGTGAAGGCGGCCTTCGCCCGGCTCGACACGATGCCGCTCGCGAAGACCTACTCCGTCGCCTGCTACCTCTTCGCCCTCGACGCCTGGTGGCGCGCCGGCAAGGGGAGGCTGGGGGCGCTGGCCGGACGGACGGCGGTCGCTCCCGACGCGGCCGGCGGGGAGCTGCGCGAGAAGATCGCGAAGGCCGTCCAGTGGCTCGTCGAGGCCCGCGCCGAGGGGAAGGGGTACTGGAGCTACGATCCGCAGGGGCCCGGCTCGGGACGGCACGACTACTCGAACACGCAGTTCGCCGTGCTCGGCCTCCAGATCGGCCTCGAGCACCGCGTCCCCATCCCCCGAGAGGTCTTCGAGGAGATCGCCGCGCGCTTCGTCGGCTCCTTGACGCAACAGGGGAAGGCGAGGGAGATCCGCGTCACGAAATCTCCGGACACCGAGGAGATCCTCGAGCAGAGGATGAGCGCGGGCGGCTCGCGCACGCGCCCGGTCGGCGCCGGGGACTCCACCACCCAGGTGGCGAAGCTCACGCCGGGCGGCTGGGCCTACACCCAGAGCCGCTCCGATCCCTACGCCAGCATGACGGCGGCGGGCGCGTCGAGCCTGCTGGTGGCGCTCAACGGCCTCGGCAACTCCGGCGGCAGGCTCCGCACCCAGGCGCAGGCGGCGCTCTTCAGCGCCTACGGGTGGATCTCGGACAACTTCGCGAGCTACATCCGCGGCACCCGCCACTACTACTACACGCTCTACAGCCTGGAGAAGGTCGGCGACCTGGGCGAGATCGCGAAGTTCGATGCACACGACTGGTACGCCGAGGGCGCTCGCGAGCTCGTCGACCGCCAGCGCTCCGACGGAAGCTGGGGCAACTACGTCGACACGTCGCTCGCGCTCCTGTTCCTGACGCGCGCGACGCGTCTCAAGCCCACCGCGCCGGCCATCCTGACGCGCAGCCAGGGCGAGGAGGGGACGTCCGATCTGAGCGCCGACTACGTCTACATCAGCCGGCTCGAAGGCTTCGTCTCGGCCCGCGAGGTCCTCCGGTTCATCGGCAGCTCGCGGCGCGCCTCGCTCGTGGCGGTGGGTCGCGAGGTGGTCCGCAACTACGCTCTCGGCGCTCAGGGCGATCTCGTCCCTCCGCTCCTCGAGCTATGGGCGCCGGTCAGCGACAGCGTGACGCGCTTCGCGAGAGAATCGCTCGAGGAGATCACGGGCATCCGCTCGAGGGATCCGGCCGAGTACGCGGCCTGGCACCGCGCGTTTGCGCGGATCTCGGCCCTGCGGAAGAAGAAGAACGCCTCGGTCGAAGAGGTCGCGGCTCAGCTTCGCTCGACGGACAACATCGCCCTGAAGAGCGCCGTGCTCGATGTCGCGCAGCGCCACGGCATGACAGAGCTGGTCGAGCCGCTCATCGGCGAGCTGGCCGTCGACTCGATCGCCTACCGGCGGCGCGTCCACGGCCTCCTCACCCTCTGGACCGGCCGCGCGAGAGCCGCTCCGGCCGATGGCGACAAGGAGGGCTGGGACGTCGAGGCCCGCCGGTGGCGCGAGTGGTGGGCCGAGGATGGGCCGAGCTTTCTCGCGCGGAGGGAGGTCATCCGCCGGATCGACCGGCTGGAGGCCATCACGAGCAGCGGGCTCATCGTCCGCGGCGGCGCGACGGAGAAGGAGGCGAACGAGCTGGTGGGAGCGATCGCGCAGGCGGGAGAGACGGCCGAGGCCGAGATCCGCCGGCGGCTCCGCGCTCGAGAGCACAGCATCTTCCTCGTCGAGGCGCTCGAGCGCATCCGCGGCGAGCCTCTGGGGCTCCGCGCCCGCTCGCTCGCCGAGCCCTGAGTTCGAATTTCGCCATCCTGCAGCTGCATGGCCATGAGACCTCTTCTCGTCATCGATGTCGTCGGCTTGACGCCTTCCCTCGTCGGCGAGGACACGCCGCGCATCCTCTCTCTCGCCCGCGAAGGATTCCAGGCGGAGCTCGGAGCGGTCTTCCCCGCGGTCACCTGCACCGCGCAGGCGACGATGCTCACCGGCCTCCTTCCGCGCGACCACGGCATCGTGGCCAACGGCTGGTACTTCCGCGAGCTGGCCGAGGTCCGCCTCTGGCACCAGTCGAACCACCTCGTCCAGGGCGCGAAGGTCTGGGAGAAGGCCCGGCGGCGAGAGCCGGAGCTTCGCTGCGCGAAGCTCTTCTGGTGGTACAACATGTACTCCAGCGCCGAGATCACCGTGACGCCGCGCCCCATCTATCCCGCCGACGGGCGCAAGCTCCCCGACATCTACACGCACCCGAAGGCTCTGCGCGAGGAGCTGAACCGCGAGCTGGGGCCATTTCCGCTCTTTCACTTCTGGGGGCCGGCCGCCGACATCCGCTCGACGCGCTGGATCGGCCGCTGCGCCGAACGCATCCTCGAGCGCGAGCGTCCCGGCCTGGCGCTCGTCTACCTTCCGCATCTCGACTACGACTTCCAGCGCTTCGGGCCGCAGTTCGAGGGCAACGCCCGCGCTCTCCGCGAGGTGGACGAGGTCGCGGGGCGGCTGATCGATCTCGCCCGCGAGATCGGGATGGAGGTGATGGTCGTGAGCGAGTACGGCATCACCGCGGCGCGCGGCAGCGTCTCCATCAACCGGATCCTCCGCGGCGAAGGGCTGCTGGAGGTGCGAGAGGCGCTCGGACGGGAGATGCTAGATCCGGGTGCCTCCCGCGCCTTCGCGGTCGCCGATCACCAGGTCGCCCACGTCTACGTGAGGGATCCGGACGATGTCGGCGCGGTGAGGCGTCTGCTCGAGGGCGCGGAGGGCATCGATCAGGTCCTCGACCGCGACGCGCAGAGCTCGATCGGCATCGACCACCCGCGATCGGGCGAGATCGTCTGCGCGGCGTCTCCCGACCGCTGGTTCGACTACTACTGGTGGCTCGACGACCGGCGCGCTCCCGACTTCGCGCGCACCGTCGACATCCACCGCAAGCCGGGCTACGACCCCGCCGAGCTCTTCCTCGATCCCGCGCAGCGCTTCGTGCGGGCGAAGATCCTCTGGCGCCTGCTGCAGAAGAAGCTCGGCTTCCGCGCCCTGCTCGATGTGATCGCACTGGACGGTTCGCTCGTGAAGGGCACTCACGGCATCCTCCCCCGGACGCCAGCGGACGGCCCGGTTCTGATCTCGAGCACGCGCCGCGCGCGCACCTCGAGGCTCGCGATGGCGGACGTCTCTGATCTGATGCTCGAGGTAATGCTCGGATGAAAAACGGGCGCTTCGGAACTTTGGGATTCCAAAGCGCCCTGGGGCAGTTGTGGGGATGGGAATGCTAGCAGGTGGAACATCCGGGATCAAGAGAATTTTTTGATGCCTCCGTCATCTCCTGCGCGGCCCGTCGCGCAAGTCCTTCGGTCTCCTCGGCTTGGCGCCGCTGGGGAAGATCAGAAAAGCCGCCGCAAGAGGCCCCCCGGTGCGCACGCAACGCGCGGCGGCGCGGTGTCAGCCTCGGGGGTGAGGTCCCCGGCCGGCAGGCGTTCTGTCGCGCTTCGCGAGCCCCCTCCCCGCCGGGCGCTGGTAGAATGGGAAGCGTACCGCCTGCTCCGCGCGGCATCGCGGCGGATGAAACTGTCGAGAGAGGAGTTCCCATGAGAGCACATCAGGCACCGGCCGCCGCCGCGTCCGCGGCTCTCTCTCTCTTGATCTGGCTCGCAGCCTCGCCGGCGGCCGCGGCGGAAGATCCGCATCTCGATCTGATCGTCCGCGACAGCTACCTCGCGGGCATCCCGCTCCTCGTGCGCGTCGAGCTCGTCGATGAAGGAGGATCCCCGGCGCGCTCCGTCTGGGACGCCGAGGCGCTGCTCTCCTTCGCGGGAGAAGGGATCGCGATGCTTCCGTTGCCCCTCGCGATCACGAACGGCACTGGAACGGTGCTGATCGCTCCGGACTCGGCGGCCGCGGGAGACATCGAGATCACGGCGAGCGTGGAGCTCCCGTCCGGGACCACCCTGCAGTCGACGAAAACGCTGGCGAGCCTCGAAGGCGTCTCCCGCAGCGAGGTGGAGGGAACGCTCGAAGCCGGGTTGAACGTCTGGGAGGGCGTGATCCACGTGACGGGCGACGTCACCGCGCCGTCGGGCGCGACGCTGCGCGTCGAGGCGGGAACGCTCGTTCTCATCGATGGGGTGGAGTCGGGCGAGGACGGCAAGGATATCAACGTCGAGGGCGCGATCGAGTGCCTCGGAACCGCCGAGCGACCGGTGACCTTCACAGCCGCCGATCCGTCCCGCCCGTGGGGCGAGATCGACCACGACGACGCGAGCCCCTCGCTCTACCGCTACACCCACGTGACGCGAGCCGGAAACTCGCCCCGAGGCGGCCACACCGGCACCGGGCCGGCGATCCGCCCGCGCGGCTCGACCATCCACTTCGAGCACTGCGCTTTCACTGACAACATCGGCAAGGTGATGCAGGCCTCGAACTCGGATCTGGAATTCCATCGCTGCGTGCTCGCGCGGTCGGTGATGGGGCCGGAGGTCGGCGGAACACGGATCATCCTCGAAGAAAGCCTCATCGGGCACATGTTCGGTGAGATCAACAACGATGGCAATGACGGCGATGCGATCTACATCCACGATCAGCAGGCCGGCCAGGACGTGCTCCTGCGCGACTCGATCGTCCTCGGCTGCACGGACGATGGCATCGACACGCTCGAGGCAGATGTGATGATCGACGGCTGCATCGTGCGGGATATCTTGTGCGACAAGGGGATCAGCGTCTTCGGCGGGTCGGCGGAGATCCGGCGCTGCCTCCTCATCGACAACGACAAGGGTGTCTCGGTCAAGTCGACCGGAGGCGCTTACGTCGACATCGACCACTGCACCTTCGCCGGCAACCGATGGTCGGTCGAGTCGCGGTACAAGTCGAACGCGACGAGCCCGGAAAACCACATCACGATCACCAACTCCATCGTCCGCCACAACAGCGCGGAGGATGGATCCGAGGGCTGCGAGAGCAACGAGCCCGTCGGCGGCCGGAGCATCCGCACCGATTTCGATCCCTCCTACATCACGGTGCGCTACTCGAACCTCCAGGAGGGCTTCCAGGTCGAGGGCGAGTTTCTCTCCTCGTGGCCGGGGCCCGGAGACCACAACATCGGCGGCGATCCGCGCTTCCGCTCTCCCGAGGAGCACGAGTTCCTCCTGCTGCAGGACTCCCCCTGCATCGACGCGGCCGATCCGGACGCGCCGCTCGACCCCGACGGCTCCCGGTCCGACATGGGCGCCTTCCCGTTCATCGCAGGATCCGAAGCGCCGCGCTTCCGGCGCGGTCACGTCAACGACGACGACGGCATCGACATCTCCGACCCGATCCTGATCCTGCTCCATCTCTTCGCCGGACGGAGCATCGGATGCGAATCGGCGGCCGACACCAGCGACGACGGCGACATCGACATCTCCGACGCCGTCGCCCTCCTCGGCCACATCTTCCAGGGAGGCGATCCCCCTCCGCCTCCGTCGGAGTCTTGTGGGGTCGACCCGACGGATGATACCCTGACCTGCGAGATGTCGACCTGTCCCTGAATCGATAGCAGGAGCATGGAGCCATGCGCATCCGAAGATTCGCGCCCGCAGCGCTTGTCCTTCTTCTCTGGAGCTGCAAGCCCTCCGACCCGAACCAGGCCTCACCTCCGGCGGGCGACGCTGCGGCTCCGGCCGGTCGGGATGAGAAGGTCGCCCCGCCGGCAGACGCCGCTCCCGCCGCGGCTCCGGCCGAGAGCGTGTCGACGCCGCCGGCGCCTGCGTCCCAGCGGCTCGATCCGCTCGTCCCGCAGGGCAAGACGGGAGATCCCGCGGCGCGGCCTGGACTGAAGAGCACGCCGTCGGGGCTCCAGTACGCGGTGCTCCAGCAGGGTGAAGGCGCAACTCCCGAGCCCGGCAGGCGCGCGAGGATCCACATCACCGGCTGGATCCGCGTCCGCGATGCTCTGGGCCCGCAGATCGTCGACTCGCGCGAGAGCAAGATCCCCAAGGAGTTCGCGCTGACGCCGACCGATCTCGTCGCAGGGCTCCTGGAGGCCATCCTCGACATGCGCGCCGGGGAGCGCCGCTGGGTGATCGTCCCCTCGAAGCTCGGCTACGGCCTGAGCGGCTACGGGAGAACCGTGCCGCCCAACCAGGATCTCGTCTTCGACGTGGAGCTCGTCGACTTCCGGTAAGAGCCTATTTCAGTAGACGCTCCGTAGGCCCGAGGCCGAGCGAGGAGCCGACGGGCAAGGAGCGACGACGACGCGATCGGGCGGAGAGTATCGTGGAGAAGGAGCGACGCAGAACCGCCGGCTCCGCAGCCGGCCGAAGCCAGGATGGTCTACTGAAATAGGCTCTAA
>JAFGKN010000117.1 GCA_016928605.1 Planctomycetota bacterium
CTCCCCGGGCAGCTACGCGCTGCTCGGAGAGCTCGAGGTCGCTCGGCCGGCGCGGATCGCCGTCTTCAGCGACGCGGAGCTCGCCGCTGAGAGAGACCTGGCGCCGCGCGACGCGCGGACCGAGGCCGAGGCGGAGACCGAGACGGAGGCCGAGACCGAGGCAGAGGCGGAGACCGAGGCGGAGGCCGAGACCGAGACCGAGACCGAGGCAGAGGCCGAGAAGACACCGGACGCTCGCCCCGCCCCCGGCGGAGCCCCGAAACCTCCTGAGACCGTCGAGCTGGCGCGCTTCACCTGGGGGACGGGCGAGCACCGGCTGCTCCTGATCGCCCGCGATATCGGGCAGCTCTTCCCCGCCGTGCGCTCGCTCGCGCTCCGCTACGACGGAGACGTCTCTCCCGAGCCGCCGCCGCGCGTGCCCCTTCCCGAGCCGCAAGAGGAAAAGCCGCCTCGCCTGCCCGGAGGATGGTACGAGGCGGTCTCGCGCAGGCTGCGCCTCGACTTCCACACCCCTGGATACGCGCTCGGCGTGGGGCAGGCGTTCGATCCCGACACCTTCGTGAGCCAGCTCAAGAGGGCGCACGTCAACGCCGTCACGCTCTGCGGCAAGGGCGCGCATGGATTCGCCTACTGGGACACGGCGATCGGCGTGCGCCATCCCGGGCTCGACTTCGATCTGATGGAGAGGATGGTCTCGGCCCTCAACCGCTCGGGCGTCAAGGTCTGGATCTACTTCTCCGTCGGTAGGGACGAGCTCTGCGCTTCCCTGCTCCCCGAGCCACGCTTCGAGAGATTCGCCGCCGTGGAGCACGATCCGCGAAGCGCCTACGTGACGGAGTACGTCTGGCCGATGCTCGACGAGATCGTGACCCGCTACGACATCGATGGATTCCTCTTCGACGCCGTGGCGAGCGGCGAGTTCGCGGCGCAGACCAGCCGGCGCGTCCGCGCGCGGCGCGATGACATCGCCATCACGTACAGCCACGAGTGGAGCGGCGACGCCGGATCCATCTGCGAGGCCAGCGACCTGGCGGAGATCGAGGTGTGGGACCACCGCATCCATCCCTGGGCGCCGCTCCTCGCCCGCTGCCTGCGCCGGACCGGCGCGCCGCTCACGCTGCTGACGACGCGCTTCGAGGAGACGGCCGGAGGGTTCGGATCGCTCGCTCCCCTCGACCAGCTCATCGCGGAGATCGGAATCGCGCTGGCGAGCGGAGCCTGCATCTCCATCGGCGACCATCTCCATCCTGACGGCAGGCTCGAGCCCGCAGTCTACGCGCGGATCGGCGAGGCGTTCGCCTACCAGAGGAAGCTGGAGCCGCTCCTGCGAGGCTGCCGCTCCGTCCCCTGCTTCGCCCTCGTCGGCAGGGACCAGCCGGCCGGCCTGATGATGCTCGATGCGGGTCTTCACTTCGAGGTCCTTGACCCTGCCGACGACCTCTCCCTCTACGAGTGCCTCGTGGTCCCCACCGGGCTCGATCTGTCAGCCGAGGCCTGGGAGGATCTCGCCGCCAAGCTGCACGCGTACGCCGAGCAGGGAGGCCGGCTGCTCATCGTGGGTTCGCCGCGCCCGGAGCTGGCAGATCTCGCCGGCGCCTCGCCCGGAGAGGTCCTCCCCGACGGGTACGTCTCGTCCGCCAGCGATGGCATCGAGTTCAACGGGGCGCTGGCGATGTACTCGTTCGGGCCCTTGGCCACGCTCGAGCCGGCGGAGGGCGTGGAGCGGCTGATCGGCGCCGTGGGGAGCCTCGACGGCGGCCGGGGGCATCGCTTCGGCCGCGCGCACAGTCCGCCCGTGCGGGAGGAGCTGAAGTGGACGGCAGGAACGCTGCGGAGCCTCGTGCGAGGGCGCGTGGCCGCCATCTCCCTCCCCCTCTTCGAGCTCTACGCCTCCAGGGGGCACGCGTCGTTTCGCGAGCTCTTCGAATCGGTGCTCGGCGCGCTCCACCCCGAGGACTCGCGGCGCTTCGTCGTGAAGGCCCCGGCGCTGGTCCAGACGGGGATCTTCTCGCAGGGCGAGCGGCTGGTCGTGCACGTGGCTCACTATCCCCTGGCGGCGGCCGGCTCGGACGCGGCGAGGCCGGCCTTGGATCGCATCCCCGACATCGGCCCGATCGAGATCCGCATCCACGCCGGGCTCCAGACGCCCGGCGGACGATACGCCTGCCGCTTCCCGTCGCGGGAGGAGCTCCCCGTGGGCCGCCTCGGACGCCAGCTCCGGATCGTCGTGCCCCGCATGCGCATCCACGAGATGGTCGTGGTCCAGTAGCGGAGCGGCGGCCGGCATCCGCATTGACACGCCTTCTCGCCGGCGGCTAACCTGATTGTGTTGCGGATGCCCGCGGTTGCAGCTGGCCGCGCTGAAGGCCACCTCTGAAGGAGCAGAGACGTGGCCTGTGGCAGCTGATCCGATAGCGCGTCGGGATGCCGACGATCGATTCGCAACAGCTACTCACCTGATGGATCTTGACCGGGCAAAAGCAAGGTTCTTTCCGAGCGAGGAGGTCATCATGAATCGCCCACTGAAGCGTCGAGATGTCTTGAAGGCAGGGGCCGCCGCGGGAGTCGGTCTCTTCGGCCTGCGTCCGGGATTCCTGGCGGGGGGACAGGCGCCGAACGACAAGCTGAACCTCGCGGTGATCGGAGTCGGCGGCCGCGGAGGGGCCAATCTCGGCGCGGTGAAGGGCGAGAACATCGTCGCTCTGTGCGACGTGAACAAGAAGACCCTCGAGCGCGCCGCGAGTCAGTTCCCCGGCGCGAAGACGTACGCCGACTGGCGTAAGTGCGTCGACCAGAAGGGCCTCGACGGAGTCGTCTGCTCCACCACCGACCACACGCACGCCTTCGTCAACGTCTGGGCGCTCAACCGCGGCCTTCACGTCTACTGCGAGAAGCCGCTCGCGAACTCTGTGGAGGAGGCGCGCGCCGTTCGCGAGGCCTACCTCAAGCAAGGCGGCAAGGTCGCCACGCAGATGGGCACGCAGATCCACGCGTCGGACAACTACCGGCGCATGGTCGAGCTGGTCCAGCGCGGAGCGATCGGCGCGCCCAAGGAGGCGCACGTCTGGTGCAGCCGAGCGCCGGAGGGCGGCAGCTACCTGCCCGCGGCGGGCTCTCCGCCGGCCGACCTCGACTGGGACCTGTGGCTCGGCCCGTCGCCCGAGCATCCCTACAACCCCAAGTACCTGGGCGGATGCCTCGCCTGGAACCGCTTCTGGGATTTCGGCAGCGGGCAGATCGGCGACATGGGAAGCCACATGATGGACATGGCCTACTGGGCGCTCGATCTCCGCTTCCCGACGACCTGCGAGGCCAGCGGCACGCCGGTCAACCCCGACACGCTCCCGCAGTGGCTCGTCGCGAGCTGGGACCATCCGGCGAACGACTGGCGGCCGGCCGTCAAGGTGCACTGGTACGACGGCGGCAAGAAGCCCGAGATGCCCCGGCCGGAGTTCAGCCGCGACGCGTTGTTCAAGGGCGTCATCTTCATCGGCGAGAAGGGACGGCTCGTCTGCGATTACGGTTACCGGATCCTCGAGCCCCTCGGCGACCTGACTTACTTCAAGCCGCCCGCCCCGAGCGAGCTGATCCCCCCCTCGCCGGGCCATCACCAGGAATGGCTCATCGGCTGCAAGACCGGCGAGCCGACGCTCTGCAACTTCGACTACTCCGGAGCCCTCGTCGAGCACAACCTGCTGGCGCTCGTCGCCTACCGGGTCGGCAAGAAGCTCGAGTGGGACTCGAAGAACCTGCGGGCCACGAACTGCCCCGAGGCCGACCAGTACATCCGGAAGACGTACCGCAAGGGCTGGGTGCTGAACGGATAGCCCCCTTGCGGCCGGGAATCCTCCGGGTATCCTGACCTCTGTCTCTGCGGAGCTCGTGACCGAAGTGCGGGGCTGTCAGAAGAAAAGAGGTGCTTCATGAAGACCACGATCTTGTGCGCGCTGGTCGCAGGCGGCCTCCTCGTCGCCTGCAGCGACCCGGAGAGGGCGGAGCATCGCCCGGTGGCGGGCATCGACGCCCGGCACCGCGATGATATCAACCCTTTCGATGAGCTGCCGGGCCAGATCGACGAGCCTTTCCTCCAGTCCTTCAACGAGAAGCTCGTCGCCGAGATCCAGAAGGCGCCGGGGCGCGC
>JAFGKN010000702.1 GCA_016928605.1 Planctomycetota bacterium
CATGACCGGCCGCGGAACCCGCCGCTGCCGCCGGCCAGCGTCCTCGAGCTCCTCACGCTCGAGCGAGCCGTGGAGTGACGCCGGCGGGGGATCACGTTCCGGCTCGATTCCGATGCCAGCGTCGAGAAGACCGAAACGTCTCTGCCAGGGGGCGCCCCGTCCTCTTGTGACCAAGCCGGCGCGAGCGCGCCGGCGCCGCCTGGGGCGGCGGTCGAGATCCGCTCCCCTCGCGGGCAAGGCGGCGAATCGCAGCCTAGACCTCCGGATCCATGCCGCGGAGCGTGATCTGCAGGAGCGGCCCTCCTCGTGCATCACAAAGTCAATCTTATTGCCTCAGCATATGAGGCTTCCCTGCGGGCGACAGGGTTCTGTCGTCAGTCCCTCCGCCGCACGAGCGGAACGGCCCTCTCAAGCGCGCGCGAGCTGCAGAGCCCGCGGAGCCGTCGATCCCAGCAGCCGCACAGAGAACTCTTCGGGGAGCGTTTGCGATCTTGCGGTTTCGCGGGATGGCAGGGGGTGGCCTCCGAGCTCGAGGGCGCGCAGCGCGAGGTCGTGCAGCCTTACCGGAGCATCCGATGGGCGCGATCGCCGAGAGCCCGGCACTTCCGCCGGCCACCCGGGAGCCTGGATTGCCTTTGGCCTCGGGTCAAGATCGCCGTATCCTGGCAGAGCATAGACCGGGCAAGAAGATACCGCGAGGCTTTCGCGCCACATGAGACTCTTGCTCCGCATCCTCGGCTGCGCTCGGGCTGGAGATGCCGAGCCGGCCATCGATGACTGCCGCCGGCTGCTCCGCTTCGGCGGTCGACTCCTGCGCGCCGGGGGCAACGCCCGCGTTCAGAATCTCGGAGGCGGCGCCATCTATCTGGCAGTGGATGCCATGGCGCGGATCGCCGACAGAGGTGTTCTCGATTCCCGGACGAGCCGCCGGTTGTGCGCCGAGCTGGAGGAGTACGAGCTGACTCCGGAGCTCGTCGCCGAGATGGTCCGGTGGGAGTACTACCACTGGTCGCAGCTCATCGAGGCGGTCGCGGAGCGACCTGACCTCCTTTTCTACGATTGGGATATGTCGACCACGGAAGCGTGCCGGATGCTGCTCTCACGATTCCTGTACAAGCCCCAGAAGGCGAAAAGTCATGTCGCGGCCTCGTTGCGCACCGCCATCGCGAACCTCGAGAAACCGCGCTCCGAGTGGGAGAAGCCCAGCGGGCCCGAATTCGGGGCTTTGGACGAGATGGAGCGCCTGATGGCGCTTTCGGCGGATCTTGGATGCTACGCCGCAAGGCTTTTCCATCACCGTAACCTCGTCGTCCGTGCGCACCGGACCTATCCGGCTCTGCGAGGCTACCAGCAGGAGCACGGAGCGCTGCCCGAGAAGCTGGAGGATCTTGTCCCGGCGTTTCTCGACGCCGTTCCCGCCGATCCCTACGATGGCCAGCCGCTCCGGTACTCCCGCCAAAAGAGGCTCGTCTACTCGGTGGGGGAGGACCTGGTGGACGACGGGGGATCTTCTGCGGAGGAGGACGATGACTACACGGTGTGGTCGAGGAGCAGGCCGGGCTTGATGCTTCGGCCCTGGGACTCGGTCCGCGCGCCTCGAGCGCCGCCGTAGAGCGAAGGCGCGCGCCCGGAGCTGGAGGGTTGCGGGGAGTCCCGCTCTGATGAGACAACATGGTAGTTTCCAAGGAGGATCCCCCGATGAGAACCTGCAGGCGGCTGTCCACGATCTCGATCTGCTGGCTCGCGATCTTCGCGTGCATATGCGCGGCTCGCGGGGAGGAGGCGGAGGATCGGTCGAGGGAGGATGAGATGATCGCGCGGATCCGCAGGGGGACGCTCGTCGTGGAGACGGCCCCCGGCGCGGCGGTCGAGGTGGAGCAGCTCCGGCACGAGTTCTGGTTCGGAGCCGCGCTCGCGTCCCACATGTTCGTCCCGGGGCGCCGCCCCGAGGAGACGGACAGGTACAAGGAGGTCTTCCTCGCCAACTTCAACTGCGCTGTCACCGAAAACGCGCTCAAGTGGGCGCCGATGGAGCCCCGGCAGGGGCAGGTGAACCACGCCGTGGTGGACGCGATCCTCGACTGGGCGGATGCGAACGAGATCCCCGTGCGGGGACACTGCCTCTTCTGGGGAGTGAAGGGGCGCGTGCAGGACTGGGTCCAGGCGCTCGACGACGAAGCGCTGCGCGAGGCGCTCCGCACCCGCGCCGCCTCGGTGGCGAAGCGATACCGCGGGCGCTTCGCGGAGTACGACCTCAACAACGAGATGCTCCACCAGAACTACTACGAGGACCGCCTCGGGCGCGGCATCACGCGCGAGATGGCGAGCTGGGTCCGCGAGGGAGATCCCGGGGCCGTGCTGTTCGTCAACGACTACGACATCCTGACCGGCCGCATGGTCGATCGCTACGCGAGGCAGATCCGCGGCCTGCTCGAGGAAGGCGTCCCCATCGGCGGCATCGGCGTCCAGGGGCACCTCCACGGGGACACCTTCGACGCGAAGGCCCTGAAGGAGTCGCTCGACAAGCTGGCGGAGCTGAAGCTGCCCATCCGCGTCACGGAGTTCAACATGCCCGGCCAGCGCTCCCGCTTCTACAGCAAGCGGAACGTGCGCCTCACGGACGAGGCGGAAGAGGAGAAGGCGCGCAACCTGGTCGCCTACTACCGCGCGTGCTTCGCCCACTCGGCGGTGGACGGCATCCTCATGTGGGGATTCTGGGAAGGAGCCAACTGGATCCCGGCATCGTCGCTCTACCGGAGGGACTGGAGCCCGACCCCGGCGGCC
>JAFGKN010000703.1 GCA_016928605.1 Planctomycetota bacterium
GGCGGCCGGGCGGATCTACGCGAAGATCGCGTCCATCCCGGGGCTGCGTCCCCACGATTTCATCATCGCGAACTACCCATCGCTGGATGATATGTACACCGCGCCCGAAGGGCTCTGGGGCTTCGGGACCTGGGTCAACGGCGGGCACTGGTCCACGTGCGAAGCGCGCATGGTCATGGGCTACTACCGTCTCCAGCGCTTCGAGGACGCGCGGCGGTCCATGGAGAGGCTCCTGACCTTCGCGCGGAAGTTCCGCATGGACAATCCGCTCGTCGGCTTCGGAAGCGCCGTCTATCAGCCGCACGAGCCGATCAATCTCTGCTACGACAGCTTCGGGCCGCCCGCCGCTCTCGTGCGGGGGCTCTTCGAGTACATCTACCGGGCCGACAGCCTGACGCTCGTGCCCCGCATCCCTCCGGGCATCACATGGATCGAGCAGCGCTTTCCCGTCCGCTTCGGCTCGAAGAGGCTCTGCCTGGCCGTCGCCGGCGCCGGTCCGATCACGCGAGTCCTCTGTAATGGGGCGCCGCTCGGGTCCTTCGATGGTGTCTCGGTGTCTCTCTCGTACGATGCGTTGCCCGCCGAGGCCGCCATCACCATACTGCGGGGAGATGCAGAGCCGCGCCCGTTCACGCCGCCTCCGGCGCCCGGCGAGCCGGCGCTCCCGCCGCCCGAGGAGATCCGCGCGCTGGCGAGCGAGTGGCTTTCAGTCATCACACCGCCGGCGGACGGCAAGGCGGTCGCTCGCCGGGAGGAGCCGCCCGCTGCGGAAGGGGACTCTCTCCTGGAGCGCGCCGAGCGGCTCCGCGGTTTCCACGCGCGGCTCGCGGCGGCGGGCCTCGGAGACTCCTACGAGGCGGCTCATGCGCGGCTCGCCATGTCCTGCCTGTCGGCGGCCTGCGAGCGGCGGCGCCTGCAGAAGGAGGGAGCGCTCGAGCCGCTCGAGCCGCGGTCCCAGCATGCCGCGGACAGGAGCTACCTGACGGCCTTCGCCCGTCTCTGCGATGGCATCGAGCGCGTGATCGAGGGATACCGCGAGAGCGAAGATCCCCGCCGCGCCCGGATCCACCGCCTCTGGACCGATCGGTGATCGAGACTGCGGGATGATCAGCGGCAGGCGGGGGATTCTCTGCAGGTGCTCCGCCGCGACGGTCCGCTGCATCCGCGCGCGGGAGAGCGTTGCCGGCGCACAGGCAAGAGCTACAATGAACCCGCGCTTCCCGCAGGGTCGCGAGGCGCCGTCTGTTCTTTCCGAGAGGAGTCATCCGTGAGTCGCTGCGCCTCTACCTGGCTCGCATCGCTGGCCGCCGTCGCCGCTGCCATCGCCATCGAGTCTCCTTCGATCGCGGGGGCAGATCTCGAGCGCCGCATCCCTCCGCCGCCTCCGCCGCCGGGCGGATACGGATTGGCGGGAGGCTCGGCCGCGGACGCAGCGTTGGCGGGGCGGGCGGCCGCCGAGAGCGTCTCCGGTCTCCCCAACCTCAGCCTGCGCCCGGAGGCTCGCGCCGCCGCTTCCTCGCTCCTCGCGGGCTATCCCATCCATCAGGTCTCCCACCTCCGCGATGGCCTCCTCGGCAACGCGCACAGCTGGATCAGCGCGCGAGACCCCTCCTGGGCCGAGATCGATCTCGGCGCGGAGTTCTGGATCTGCCAGGTCGCGTTCGGCAGCGATGCTCTCTTTCAGTATCACGACCGCGCGGCCACGAGCTTCTCGATCCTCGTCGCCACGGAGTACGCCGCTGAGAGCGCAGCGCCCTCGTGGAAGGCGGTCGTTCGCCGCATCGACGGGCCGCCGGTCCACGGCCGGACCGGGTTCGCGTTCGAGCCGGAGCGCGCGCGCTGGGTTCGCATATCCATCCAGGCCACGAGCGGCGGACAGGCGCGCATCGACGAGATCGAGATCTTCGGACAGACGGAGCCGATTCCCCCCGAGCGGATCGAGGCGGCCGGCCACGAGCGGCGCCCTGCTTCGCGGTCGTCCGATGTCGACGCCTATCTCGAGCACGCCTTTCTCGGCGAGGAGCACGCCTGGCTCAAGACCTACGGCCGGGCGGACCTCTCCCCGCGCCTCGTCCCCTACAACGGCCGCGTGCAGGACTATCCCCGGCATGTCGGAGACGACCGCCTTCCGCTGCCTCCGCTCTCGACGGCTCCGCAGCTCGATGGGCGCCTGGACGATGCGTGCTGGCAGGAGGCATCGCGCGGCGTGGCGCGCGTCGCCTGGCCCTATGATTACGCCGCCGGCCCTCTCGTCGAGTGCGCGGTCTCGGCCGGACGCGACGCCGAGCGCCTCCACCTCGCCATCGAGCTCGACCGCATCCTGAGCGCGCACATCGCCGTCGTCTCCGACCGCGACGGCCGCGGCGGGGGCGTCGTCGTCTGGACGGGGGAAGGGCTCGAGCTCCGGACCTTCGATGCGGGCCAGCCCTCGCGATCGCTCCGCGTCGAAGGAAGCCTCGACGCGGCGGAGGGAGTCTGCGAGATCAGCCTGCCGCTCAGCATCTTCCCCGACGGGCTTCGCCGAGGGCTCCGCGTCGGGCTCGGGATGGGCGGCAAGCACACGCGCTCGCACGGCCGCGGCGTCGAGTTCTTCGCTTCGCGCCTGGCGGTGGCCGAGGTCCCTCCGCGGCGCGGCGAGAGCTTTCGCGTGCGCGTGCGCTCGGCCGGCGAGGCGAGTATTCGCATCCGAGGAAACGGCGGAGGGCTCGAGGCGGGATCGGATCTCGAGCCAGGGGCGACAAGGCTGCTCGCGATCAGCGGCGAAGGGCCGATCGGCCCGGAGTTCCGGCTGGAGATCGAGGCGGAAGGCGAGGCGGAGAGCTGCGTGCTCAACCTCTTCCGCTACGATCCGCTCGAGAGGACGCTGGCGCTTCTCGCAGAGCTGATCGAGAGACTCGAGGCGAAGGGAGTCGCCGGGCCGGCGGAGCGGAGCCGGCTCGCGGCGTGGGATGCTAGGCGCACCGAGATCCTCTCGGCTGCGAGCCCCGACCGCGCTGCCGAGCGCCAGCTCTTCTTCGAGATCCGCGACGCCAAGCGGAGGCTCTTCTTCCGCGACCCCGACCTCGCGCCGCTCGAGCGGATCCTCTTCGTGAAGCGCCACGCCTTCGAGCC
>JAFGKN010000704.1 GCA_016928605.1 Planctomycetota bacterium
AGCACCTGATTTTTTTGCAAATCGTGCCCGCGAGATCCAGCCGCGCCGCGGCGCGGACCAGAGCGCTGCCATCGCCGGATGCCGCCCAGCGAGGTTCTTCGCGCTGGAGAAAGGGCCTCTCCGGCGCCAGCCGCGGGGAGCATCGGGCCTCGAGAGGAGCGAGCCATGCTCGGCGGAGACCTCGCATCGGCGCGCTCCGCTCTGCTCTCCGGATCGGTTAGCATGGGAAGCCTCAGTCACGACCGCAGAGAGCAGCGCCGAGCGGAGCCGGAGGAGGCGCAGACTGCCCCCGCAGAGCTGAGACGAGGAGATGCCATGACCGCGATCCTGCAGGCGAGACCATCCCGGATAGCTCTCTTGACGACCCTCCTCCTGGCGGCCGCCGCCGGCCGCGGGGAGACGAGGCCCGCCGGCGAAACGATGCCCGGCGCGGAGCCGGTGGCCGCCGCCGAGGCGAGGCCAGGCATGGAGCCCAGGCCCGCCGGGCAGACGAGGCCGAACGTCGTCCTCATCTTCACGGACGACCAGGGGACGATCGACGTGAACTGCTGCGGCGCTGCCGACCTCCACACCCCGAGCCTCGACGCGCTCGCCCGCCGCGGCACTCGCTTCACGCAGTTCTACGTCGCCGCGCCGGTCTGCTCGCCGTCGCGCGCCGCCCTCCTCACCGGGCGCTATCCCCAGCGCGCCGGGCTCGCCGGCAACGCGCCGTCCCACCGAGGAGGCGCCGGCATGCCGGCGGAGCAGGTCACGATCGCCGAGATGCTGAAGGCGGCCGGCTACGCCACCGGCCACGTCGGCAAGTGGCATCTCGGCTACACGCCCGAGACCATGCCGAACGCCCAGGGCTTCGGCGAGTCGTTCGGCCACATGGGCGGCTGCATCGACAACTACTCCCACTTCTTCTACTGGAGCCCCCCCAACCTCCACGACCTGTGGCGCGACGGCGAGGAGGTCTGGCGCGACGGCGAGTTCTTCGGGGACCTGATGGTCGCCGAGTGCATCCGGTTCATCGAGAAGAACCGGAGCCGGCCCTTCTTCCTCTACTGGGCCATCAACATGCCGCACTATCCGCTCCAGGCCCAGGAGAGGTTCCGCGCCATGTACGAGGACCTCGAGGAGCCGCGGAGATCCTACGCGGCGTTCATCTCCACGCTCGACGAGAAGATCGGCAGAGTGGTGGGGAGGATCGACGACCTCGGCCTGCGCGAGCGCACGATCATCATCTTCCTGAGCGACCACGGCCACTCCGAGGAGATCCGCAACAACTTCGGCGGCAGCGGCGGGAGCGCCGGCCCCCACCGCGGGCACAAGTTCACGCTGTGGGAGGGCGGCGTCCGCGTCCCGTGCATCGTCTCCTGGCCGGGCCGCATCCCCGAGAACGAGGTGCGCGGCCAGGTGGCGATCAGCATGGACTGGCTGCCGACGATCGCGCACTACTGCTCCGCCCCGCTGCCCGAGCGGAGGATCGACGGCAGGAGCATCGCGCAGGTCATCGCATCGGCGGAGAGCCCGAGCCCCCACGACGCGCTCCACTGGCACACCGGCGGCGCCAAGGGCCACTGGGCCGTCCGCCGCGGGGAGTGGAAGCTGGTCCACGGCGGCCCCGCCTCCGAGCTCCGCGGGGTGAAGATCCCGGCGGCGAAGGAGTTCCTCGCCGACCTCTCGGCCGATCCTGGCGAGTCCCGCAACCTCGCCGCGGAGCACCCGGAGATCGTCGAGAGCCTCACGGAGCTCCACGAGGAGTGGGCGGCGGAGGTCGAGCGGCAGTAGCGGAGCGGGAAGGGGCTACCATCGACCGCGCCGCGCCGCTCTCGGCCTCGACCCGCCGCGCGCGAGCGAGTCCGGCATCCTGAACATCCCGCGACCGCCCGGCTCGCGTGGCAGCTCCCGACGCCGCCGCGGCGCTCCGCCCCCAAGCCCGCGCCAGGCCGGCTGCGACCGCGCAGAGGCCGCCGCCGGGAAAAATCTCCATTTTTCTCGGGCCTTTTCGTGCCCGACTTGCGATGTATGGTCAGAGGCGTGAGAGCGCGCCTCCAGCGGCAAGGGCCGCCCGGCGACCGAGAGCCGGCGGGAGATGATGAGGTCGAAAGGTTCTCGGTCAGGCGCGGCCGGCAGCGGCGCCGCGGATGCCTGCCGATGCGACGGTGAGGGAGCACCCCGCCGCGGCGGGAAAGAGAGGAGGGCTCTTGAAGATGGCGAAGGCTTCGAAGCTCGCTTCGGCGTGGATTTCGCTGGCGCTGGCCTCGCTGGCGGCGGGAGGATCGGCCCTCGGCCAGGAGAACGTGAGGACATTCTGCAGCGGCGGGCCGCTGTGCATCCCGGATACGCTCCGGGTGGTGTTCACCTCCGGCCCCGAGCCCACCTCCATCCTGGAGGTGCCCAGCCTGGCCGTGGGCGAGCGGGTCGACGCCGAGATCCAGATCGACGTGGTGACGCCCGGCATCCAGGGCTTCTCCTACGGGGTCAAGCACGACACCGCGGCTCTCGACCTCGTCGCGGACTCGGTGACGACCGCCGGCACGATCCTGGATCCCCTCTTCCCCGGCACGGTCCTCGACACGAGCCACTTCGTGGTGGCGCGCGCCGTGGATGGCGGGTTCATCTCGGCCGTCGTCCTTTCGCTCACGAGTGCGCCGCTCTACGTGCTTCCCGCCGGCACCCACGCGGTCTGCCGCGCCGGCTACGCGCGCCGCGAGACCGGCGAGCCTCTCGACACGCGCGTCGCGTTCGCGCACCGCGAGGTCGCGGTGCCGGGAAGCCCCCCCGTCGACATCACCCTGGTTGTGCCGCCCGATAGCCTCCAGCCGACCACGCTCGCCGACGGCATCATCCGCGAGACGGGCGGCGGCGAGGTCGAGTGCGGCGACGGCATCGACAACGACGAGGACGGCCGCGTCGACTGCAACGATCCGGACTGCCAGCGCGGCGGCGCGTGCCCGCCCTGCGACGAGTGGGCCTTCTACTTCGGTCCCGAGGCGGCCGCCGAGCCCCTCGACGCGCGCGGAGAGGGGAGCCTCGCCGTGAGCCTGCGGTGCGCGACCGGCGCCCTCGGATTCTCGCTGGGCGTGAAGGTGGAGGAGACGGCGGAGGGCTTCGCCTACTCGTTCTCGTCGGGTCTGGCCACGCACCCCGGCCGCCCGGTCTACCTCACGATCACCGACGAGCAGGCAGAGTCGCGCCAGCCCGCCGCATCCCACACCGCGCTGGCGGGCGGCCCTCCGGTGGCGATCACGCGGGGCGCGGCGATCGCGGAGTTCGCTCCGCAGGACTTCTTCTCCGTCGATCTCGACCCGGCGGAGGGCGGGCCTGGATTCACCGTCGGCTACATCGCCGACGCCGCCGGCGCGGGGAGCGCGATCCCGGCGACTGCCGACGACCGGAACCTCTGCCCAGCCACGGAGATCCTGCGGCTCCACCTCGATGAAGTCCCGGAGAGATTCCAGCGCGGCGATGTGAACGGCGACGGGCGCCTCAACGTGACAGACGTCCCGCTGCTCCTGCGCGTGGTCCTCGGCCAGATCCCGGCCCCCTTCGACTGCGACGACGCGCTCGACACGAACGACGACGGACATGCGAACATCACCGATGCCCTTCCGCCGCTCTGGTACCTCTTCCAGAGGGGGCCGCGGCTGCCGGACCCCTTCCGGTGCGGCATCGACTGGACAGACGACGACCTGACCTGCCGGGAATCGAGCCCGGCTTGCCCTGATGAGGGATGAGCTCAGCGCGGCCGCCGACGCCGGCCGCCGCGGCGCGCGAGATTCGCAAGAGACACGTTTCGAGAGGGAGATCCACATGCGACTTTCCGGGCTTGTTCGACGACTGATGCGCCTCGCGGTTTTGGCCGCTAGCATCGTCTCCACCAGCGTCCTCGGCGGCGCCCAGGTCGGCTATCGCATCCTCGGCTCATCGAGCGATGCTCCCGCGGCCGCCATCGAGGCGGCGGGTCATGCGGCGCGCCGCCTCGCGGCTCTCGACGCCGCGTCTCTGGAGGGCATAGACGTCCTATGGCTCCTCAACCCCGGAGGCTCGTTTCCGGGCGACGAGGCGACGCGGCACTGCGTGGATGCCTTCGTGCGCCAGGGAGGGCTGCTCCTCGTCCACGACCGCGATGTGGGTTCCAGCACGCAGAGCTTCGTTCCGGGCGCCTCCGGACTCGAGTTCACGCACAACGCCAGCGCTGACATCGACGTCCTGGCCGGGCCGGGCTGCATCCTCACGAGCGGACCCGGCGGCGTGATCGACGACGCGACGCTCGACGGCGGGAACAGCTCGACGCATGGCTGGACGGTGCGGTCCTCGCTGCCCGCCGGCAGCGAGGCACTCCTCAGCTGGGGAAACCACTCCGACCGCGCCGTCGATGCCTACTATCCTCTGGAGAACGGAATCGTCTACTACTCGACGATCCCCCTCGACTACTACATCCAGGGAAACGGGAATGAGCCCGCCCGGACCGGCCTGGGACAGATCTATGCCGTGAACGTTATCGCGTTCGCCGCCGACCTGTCGCTTATCGGCGGCGAGGACACCGACGGCGACGGAATCCCCGACCGCTGGGAGCTCCGCTACGGCCTCGATCCGAACGATCCGGCCGACGCGGCGCTCGATCCGGACGGCGACGGCCTCACGAACCTCGAGGAGCACCAGAGCCGGACCGACCCCGCGCAGGCGGACACCGACGGCGACGGCCTGGACGACCGCGTGGAGGCGCAGGAGACCGGCACGGATCCCCGCCGTCCGGACACCGACGGCGACGGCCTCCTCGACGGAGTGGAGACCGGCACCGGAGTCTTCGTCGACGCGACGGACACGGGCACGGATCCCCTCGAGCCCGACACGGACGGCGGCGGCCGCGATGACGGCGACGAGGTCGGCCGCGGCACGGATCCGCTGAACCCGCTCGACGACGGCGTCGTCAAGGTTCTCGCCTGGCTGACCCATGTGGACATGGACGAGGAGTGGGTGCGCACCCAGGCGGCCATCCGCCGCTTCACCGATGCCTTCACGCTGACCGGGACGACGACGACCGATCCCGCGCTCCTCGCCGAGGAGCTGGCGGACCAGCACGTCCTCCTCGTGCCGGAGCAGGAGGGCTGGGGCGGCGGGTTCGCGCAGGGAGAGGCCTTCTCCGCCCCGCTCCAGGATTTCGTCCAGGGCGGCGGCGTGATCGTGGGGCTCTTCGGGGAGTCCGGAGACCTGGTGCGGGGCGCAGGCCTGATGGATGTGCAGGTGAGGGCCACGACCTTCGATACGGGCGTATCTCTCCGGCTGGCCGATCCCGATCACTTCCTCGCCGAGGGCATCGCGGAGCCGGTCGTCTCGCAGAACGCCACCAACACGTGGAACGTGGGCGATGCCGACGTCGAGGTCGTGCTCGTGCGCGCGAGCGACGACGCGCCGGTGGTGGTCCTCCGCGAGGTTGGGCTGGGAGGCGTGATCCTCGTCGGCTACGACTACTTCGAGTACGACGACAACGCCGCGCGCTTCGCGGCCAACGCGATCGAGGCGGGCTACTTCTTCCTGGACACCGACGCGGACGGCATGCCGGACCGGTGGGAGGAGGCGCACGGGCTCGATCTGAACGATCCGGCCGACGCGGCGCTCGATCCGGACGGCGACGGCCTCACGAGCCTCGAGGAGTTCGCCAGCCGGACGGATCCCCACGCGGCGGACACCGACGGCGACGGCCTCGTCGACGGCGCCGAGGTGCACGACGCGGGCACGGATCCGCTTGTGCCCGACACCGACGGCGACGGCCTCGTCGACGGCGCCGATCCTTTCCCGCTCGCCGTGATCGATGCCGCCTGGACGGCCCCCGAGTACGTCATGGTGAGCGAGCCGGCCGCCGTGCGCGTGGAGCTCTCCGCGGAGGGGAGCCCCTTCGAGACGCCCGTGGAGCTCACGCTCCAGGCGGCGGGCGGAGGGCTCTTCGCGAGCGAGGCGCTGGCGGG
>JAFGKN010000118.1 GCA_016928605.1 Planctomycetota bacterium
CCCTGGTCGAGACGACCTTCCCGGCGCTCAAGAAGCTCTCGCCCCAGCAGTACCGCGGGTTTCGCGGCAACGTCGAGCAGCTGATCCGCGCCGACGACAAGGTCGACCTGCTGGAGTACACGGTGCACACGATGCTGTTGCGAAGCCTGGACGTCCATTTCGCCCTGGCCAGGCCGGCGGCCGTTCGCCACCGGCGTCTCGATCCTCTCCTGCCGGCCCTGATCCGCGTCCTGTCGGCGCTGGCCCACGGGGGCCAGACGGATGAGGAGGAAGTCCGCCGGGCCTTCGAGAAGGGGATGGCCCAGGTCGGGCGGACCGGCTCGGTGCTCGAGAAAGCCGCGTGCTCGCTGACCGATCTCGACGCGGCGCTGCAGAACCTGGCCGAGGCCGCGCCGACCTTGAAGCGGCAGCTCATCGCCGCGTGCGCGGCCTGCGTGGCGGCCGACGGCAAGGTGACGCCGCGCGAAGCAGGGCTGCTGCACGCGGTGGCGGCCAACCTGGGCGTGCCGATCCCGCCGATCACCGCGCCGGCTGCGCAGGGGGGAGTGGAGATCGGGTGACATAGCCCGACGTCCACAAGACAGCCATCCTCTCCTTGCTGGCAGTTTCCTCCACCGGCGCGCTCGAGGAAGCGGAGAAGCGCTGCTACGTCAGGAGGACGAGCCGGTCCGCGAGGACGAGGACGCCCTCGAGCGCTGGCCGTGGGTCCACAGAGGATCGCTGCCGCGCGGGCGAGGGCGATGCGCAGGGCTCTCAAGGTGTCCTGTCTCCGGGCCTCTCACTCGCTCGTCCTGCGAGCTACCGGCCGCCGCCTCGCTCTCGAGCAGCGCCTTCGCCCATTCGGTGCTCACGCCGAACCTGCCGAAGTACTCCTCGCTCAGATTGTACTTCAGGCTGCTGGCGGTCACGATCTCGCTCGTCTGGAAGAGGAACTCGGCTCCCTCGTCGAACAATGCTGCGAGCGCGCTTCACGCACGTCTCGCTTCCAGGAGGAACGCGAGCAAAGCGGCAAGGTCGAGTACACTCGAAAGCGGAAGCCCCTCCACCCGTCAAATGCAGGAGTCTGCGGCGGCGTAGCTCAGCTGCTAGAGCAAGGGACTCATAAGCCGGGTGACCCCAGTTCAACTCCGGGCGCCGGTAGCAAATGAGAAAAGGCCTTAGGAAAACGCCTGATCCTTTCTTCCTGGATTGGTGTAGAATTGGTCCAACCTGCCCCCTCGATGATCTGCCGCTTGGTGTACGTCCCCCCGCCACTCTTCTCCCGATCACCTCCTCGGTGGTGCCGCCCGCCCGGAGGGACCCAGATTCATGCCTGCTGGGCAGGTGTCTTTGCTGCCCGATCGCTTCTATTGGTTCTTTCGGATAATCGCAATAACCGTTTCGCACTGAGTCTCGACCATTCCCACCCTCTCCGATAACTTCTTGTTTTCGTCAGCCAACTGAGTTTCGAGCCTACTCACCCTCTCGAATAGCTTCATATTCTCGTCAGACAATCGTCCCGCCAACTGCCGATTGAAATCGATCAATTCTTCGAGTCTCTTAACTTCGTTTCTGGCCGTTGCTGCTGAGGAAGACACCATAGAGTACCGGTCGAACATGTCTTTCTGTACTTCTTTGAGTTCTGCACGGTCGACACAACCAGCGAGAACAGACGCTGCAAGAACCGCCACTAGTTTCATACTAACCTCCTGACGAAACTGACCGTCGACATGCTACTGCAGCCGGTGATTCAACCTCCATTGAAAAGCACACAACGGCATCCACTACACCCGCGTAACTCGATAAGAACCCTCGTCTCGGGTCATGCAGGGGGTTGTGAGCCGACGCCCCTGACATCGCTCGCACCTTTGGCGTTCTGGAGCGTGAACAGTCCTCGGCAGACTCCTCGGCGGAGTTTCGACTCTGGCCTGACGGTAACCGCAGTTGGCGCGGTGTCAACATGCAAAGCGGAGCGGGCGCATTCAGGGCGGAACTCGAGCTGGTGCGTTCGGCGCCTGAATGGGTCCGGTCCACTTCGCCGGGGGAGGGGGCGCCGTCGCGAACGGGTGCTGAGGGGAGGGCTGAGCGCCGAGAGGCTGAAGCGCGATGGCCCGACAGATGCCCGACAGATGCGCGGCCCGTGGAGTCGGGACGCTCGATGTCCGCAGGACGAGCCGGTCCGCGAGGACGAGGACGCCCTCCAGCGCTGGCCGTGGGTCCGCAGACGATCGCTGCCGCGCCGCGAGGGCGATGCGCAGGGCTCTCAGGTGTCCTCTCTTCGGGCCTCTCACTCGCTCGTCCTGCGAGCTACCGGCCGCCGCCTCGCTGCGTCTCGGCTCTCAGCTTCCAGCGCGCTCGCGTGCGCAGGCCGCCCTCCTCGAGCTGGAGGCTCACCTCGAGGTCGTCGATCCTGCGCAGCCAGCCGAAGTCCCGATCTCCCGGCTCGTGCTTCGGCTGGCGCTGCCTGAAGGTCGACCCGAACCGAGCGCTCTCGAGGACTCCCTCCTGCCACGCGTACTGGCCATGGTCCGGGTGGACGGGCGTGAAGCCGAAGAGTCGCCGGTGCCATGCCTGCGCATTCTCCACGCTCTCCGCTCCCGCGAGGAGGAGCGGCGTGATGTGCGCCGCGCTCTGCAGCGCCGCTTCTCGCGCCTTCTCCACGGCCGAGGTGAAGAGCCCCGGCAGCTGCAGCTCGCCGGCGCCCGGCGCGACCTGGAGCAGCGCGCTGTCGAGGTGGCCGCCGCGGACTCCGCGGATGGCGCCGTGCTCCGTCCACGGGATGTTGCTGATGATCAGGTAGCCATCGCGGACCTCGATTCCCAGACGCAGCCGCGCGATGCCGATGATGTCGATGGTCAAGATCCACGAGTCCTGATCGCCGAGCTGCGTCAAGTCCACCCCGAAGTCCCATTGCCTCTGCGGCTCCTGGTGGATCCACGCCCGTCGCAACGCGGCGGTGACCCGCTCGGCATCGTGCAGCTCGACGAGCACCTTGCAGGGACGCGTCAGCACGGAGAGGAGGACCGGGACCATCAGCATCGCCTCGTTCCGCAGCATGCCGCTGCGGACCGACATGCCGAAGCCTCCCAGGATGTCTCCGCTGCCGAGGTTCAGGACCGGGTCCCCGTCCAGGACCGCGAGATGGACCGACGGCCCCATCTCGTCGACGATCTCGAGGGGCAGACCGAACTGGCGGTAGAGGAAGTCGAGCTCGTCGTTCAGCGCCACCCACGCGCTGTCGGGGAGGTTCACCGAGAGCATGAGCACCGGCTCCGGCTCGAGCTGCGGCACGCGGAGGGGCACTCCGCTCTCGCGAGTCACGAGGATCTGCCGCACCGCGCTGTAGAGAGAGCTGTCGATGAGCGGCAGGATGAAGACCTCGAGCTCCATCTTGCCGCCGGGCAGCGCATCGAGCCGGATCGCGATCGGATCGAAGAACTGCCGCCAGAAGGCGCTGTAGCTGTCGACGTACGCCTTGTAGGCGTCGCGCTCGGCGGGAGTGACCTTGTCGACCGGCAGATCGAGCAGGCTCTCGAGATCGGACGGCGTCCCGTACGCTTCGGAGCGCGCCACCAGGTCCTCGTCGATGAGGTAGTCGCGGTGAAGGGCGTGCTCCGCGACGTAGCCGAGATCGACGAGCCGATCGACGCCGGGATTCTCTCCACGTCCGTCGACTCTGCAGAGAAGGGCGCCGGCGCTGATCGACTCGAGGTCGGCCCGCGCCGCCAGACGGCGCAGCTGGCCGATCTTCACCTCCGGTCCGACCAGGCGGCGCAGGAAGGGATCGGAGAGGTACGCGAACGCGCGAGTATCGCCCTGGGGGGCGAGCTTCGTCAGCATGTAGCGGAACTCCGCGCTGCGGCCGAGGCTCTCCGGGCCGTCCTCGTCGCCGGTCGCG
>JAFGKN010000119.1 GCA_016928605.1 Planctomycetota bacterium
ACCAGCTCAGCCGGACCGAGAGTGGTCTTCAGGCGCTCCGCCAGGCGAGCGCGCATCAGGCCGCCGAGGCGCGGGAGGCCCAGCGGCTGCAGTCCGAGATCCTCGAGAGAGCAGGGCGGGATGCCCTGCGCGTCGCCCGCGCATCGGCCGAGCGATTCAGCCGGCGCATCCTGGACATGGCCGGCGCCTTCGAGCGCGAGGCGCTGACGAGCGGGCCTCTCGACGAGCTGGACGACGGCGCCGCCAGGCCAGAGGATGACCGGTCCTTCCGGTGGCTTCCGTCCGCCATGGCCCGCTGGTGGCCCGCGCGGCTGCGGGGCTCCGAGCGGCTGCTCCGGATCAGCCGGCGGCTGGACGATCTCGAGTCCCGCCTCGAGCGAAGGGATGCCGAGCGCGCCCGGTGGAGCCGCGCGCTGCGCGAGACCTGCGAGGAGGAGCTGAGGCTCCTCGCCGAGCTCTCCGGCGAGGAGAGGGATGCGAGGCGAGAGCCGGACGCCGAGGACACCCTGCTCTTCGCCCGGGAGATCCGCTCGCGCCGCGGCGCGATCCCCGGCGAGGGAGGATGGAGGGCCCGCGAGGACAGAATCCTCGAGAAGGCACCCCATCCCTGAGCCGGCCGCGGGGTGGACGTTTCGCGCGTCGGATGCCGGGCTGGAGCCGGAGTTCGAGTCCACCCAGGGATGTCAGACGAGCCGCCGGCGCCGGCCGCCCGCAAGCCGAGCCGAACCCCTCGGGCGCGAGCCCTCCAGCACTGCGGGCGGCACCGCAAGCAGAAAGCGGCGGAGGTCAGATCTCGTAGCCGTCGGGCACGAACCCGCTGCGCGGCACCACGGCGATGCCGTCGCGTATGACCACGTGGCTGTCGGTGTAGTTCTCGTGGCCCTCGCGGTTGATGATCTTCACGCCGCGGCCGACGCGCGCGTCCTTGTCGATGATCGCGTTCTCGATGATGCAGCCGTCGCCGATGCCGATGTTCGGCTTGCCCTCCCGCCGGTTGCGCGCGCGGTCTTCATCGGTCTCGTACCAGTCGCCGCCCATGACGTACGTCGAGCGGATCAGGCAGCCCTTTCCGATCACGGAGCGGAGCCCGATCAGGGAGTTATCGATGCTCGCCTCGCGCACGAGGCAGCCGTCGCAGATCAGCGAGGTCTTCACGCGCACGTCCTGGAGGCGCGATGCCGGCAGGAGCCTCGCGCGGGTGTAGATCGGCTTCTTCTCGATGTAGAAGTCGAACTGCGCGTCCTCGCGCGCCAGCTCCAGATTCGCGCGATGGAACGTGCGGATCGTCCCGATGTCCTCCCAGTACCCCCGAAAGAGATGCGCGCGCACCTTGACCTTCCCCAGCAGGGAAGGGAGCACCTCCTTGCCGAAGTCCGCGGCCTCGCTGTCGAGAGCAGCCTCCAGGATCTGCCGGTCGAAGACGTAGATGCCCATGTTGCCGAGGTACCAGGGGCCATCCCCGGCATCCATGCCGAACTCGGAGAGCAGGGCCGGTGAGGCCTCGAGCCCCTTGTAGAGCTCGTCGCTACTGCCCGGCTTCTCGACGAACGCTTCGACGCTGCCCTCGTGATCGACCCGCAGGACTCCCAGGCTCCTGGCCTTCTCCCTGGAGACGAGGACCGCGCCGATGGTCACATCGGCGTGCGGAGTCCCCCCGCGGCCGCGGTGGGTGGCGAGGATCTCCTGGAAGTCCATGCGGTAGATCTGGTCGCCGGAGAGGATCAGCACATCCTTGCCTCCCGCCTCCCGGAAGCGCTCCAGGTTCTTGCGCACGGCATCCGCCGTCCCCTGATACCAGGAGGCGACAGCTGTGTGCCGCGGCGACTGCTGCGCGGCGAGGATCTCGACGAATCCGCGCGAGAAGCGGTCGAAATGGTAGCTCCCCGATATGTGCCGGTGCAGAGGCGTCGAGTTGAACTGCGTGAGGATGTAGATCCGCATCAGCCCGGAGTTGAGGCAGTTCGAGATCGGGACGTCGATGAGGCGGAACTTGCCCCCCAGCGGAACGGCCGGCTTGGCCCGCTCGCGCGTCAGCGGGAAGAGACGGCTGCCCGCCCCCCCGCCCATGACCACGCTGGTCACGTCGTAATCGATGAGCTGCTTCATGACACACCTGGCAGCGCCCTCCGCCGCCGCAGAGACCGGCCCGGGGTCAGAAAAGATCGAAGAATGCCCGGACGGCCGGTGAGAACGTCTCCTGCTCCCTGTGGATCAGGTGCAGATACTGGCGCGAATAGTATCGCTTCAGGGGACGGATGTACAAGTTTTCCCGGTTGGCCTCGTCGAGGTTGAGGTCGTGGATGATCGAGATGCCGTAGCCGAGGCTCACGTACTTGATGATCAGGTCCGTGGAGCCGAGGGCCATCCGGACGGAGACCTTCTGCTTGACCTGCTGGAAGGGGTAATCGATCAGCTGGCGGGTCTCCGCGTCCTTCGTGTACGAGATGAAGGGATACCTGGCGATGTCGGCCAGCGTGATCCGCCGCCGGCCGCGGAGGGGATGGTCCCGGGGCGCGACCAGCACCATCTCGTAAGGGATGACGGGACGGGCCTCGATGCCGGCGCGGCGGGGGTCGATGAGGATGATCCCCACATCCGTGGAGCCGTCGAGCACCGAGTTCTGGATCGCCGCCGTGTTCATGTTGTGGATGGTGATCTCGACGCTGGGGAAGCGGGTCGTGTACTTCTCGAGCAGCGGGGGGAGGATGTGGGCGGCGACCGACTGGTTCGTCGAGACCGTCAGCCGCTCGGACTCGTAGCCCCGCCGGCCCTCGAAGATCGCCCGGATCTCCTCCTCCCTCTCGAAGAGCTGCTGGGAGAGCTCGTAGAGCACCTGGCCGTCGCGGGTGAGGACCACCCGCTTGGAGCTCCTCTCGAGGAGCTGGACTCCCAGCTCGTTCTCGAGGGCCTTCACCTGGAGGCTGACCGATGGCTGGCTGAGCCGGAGCCGCCGGGCCGCGGCGGTGAAGCCTCCGTGCTTGACGACCGAGAAAAAGCTCCGCAGGCGGTGCAGGTCCATGGCGATGCTCCGGGTCGGATTCTCCGGCGGCAACTATTGCCTTGGACTATTCTTTACCATATTCATTATGTATTTGAATAATAAACCGGTCGGACTTATCGTCTGAGCTCCGGTGGACGAGAGAGCCTCCGAGCCGCAGGAACGCCCCCGGAGGGCCTCCTGCGCGCCCTTCCGCCCGCCCAGCTGCCTCCGGGAAGGAGCATCCGACGTGATCCGCACCCTCCTCAAGTCCAAGATCCATCGCGCCACGGTCACCGACGCCGACCTCCACTACGAGGGAAGCGTGACGATCGACGCCGACCTGCTCGAGGCCGCCGACATCATCGAGAACGAGCAGGTCCAGATCTACAACGTGACGGGCGGAGAGCGGCTCGCGACCTACGCGATCCCCGGAAAAGCCGGCAGCGGCGAAATCTGCGTCAACGGGGCCGCCGCCCACCTCGCCCGCAAGGGAGACGTCGTGATCATAGCCAGCTACGCGGCCTACAGCGAGGAGGAGGCCGCCGCCCACGTGCCCCGCCGGGTCTACGTCGACGCATCGAACCGCATCCGAGCGGCCGATCCCTCTCTCCTGCCCTGCTGAGGTGCTCTCATGAGCTCCCCCCCGCGGCCCGTCCACGCGCCGGGCGCCGTGCCTGTCCAGCCGCTTCCCAAGGTGACCGCCCCCGGCCTCCGCGCCTGGAAGCTCGCCTCGACGCCGATCACCGCCCTGACGGCCTACGACTTCATCACGGCCTCGATCGTCGAGGCGGCGGGCGTCGACGTCGTCCTCGTCGGCGACAGCCTCGCGAACACCGCCCTCGGCTACGAGAACACCCTCCCCGTCACCCTCGAGGAGATGCTGGTGGCCGTCCGCGCCGTGCGCCGCGGGCTGCGCCGGGCACTCCTCGTCGCGGACATGCCGTTCGGCTCCTACCAGAGCGGCGAGAGCGAGGCCCTCCGCGCGGCCATCGGCTTCGTGAAGGCCGGCGCCGAGGCGGTCAAGCTCGAGGGCGGCTCCCGTATGGCTTCCCTCGTCGCGCGGCTCGTCCAGAGCGGCATCCCGGTGATGGGGCACATCGGCCTCACCCCGCAGTCGCTGCACGCCATGGGCGGGTACAAGGTGCAGGGTCGCGACGAGGAGGACGCCCGGCTCCTGCGCGAGGACGCGTGCGCTCTCCAGGCGGCGGGCGCGTTCAGCCTGGTCCTCGAGGGGATCCCGGCGCCCCTGGCGGAGGAGATCTCCCGCGAGCTCGACATCCCGACGATCGGCATCGGGGCCGGCCCCTGCTGCGACGGCCAGATCCTCGTGATCGCCGACCTGCTGGGGATGCTCGACGGCCGCCGGCCGAGGTTCGTGCGGCAGTACCTGAGCTTCCACGATCTCGCCGTCGATGCGGTCCAGCGCTACCGCCGCGACGTCCGCGATGGGACCTTTCCCGCGCCGCAGGAGAGCTACGGCCTGCGCGCCGACCGGATCAGCAGCTCGAGAGATCGCATCCCAGGGGATCCGCCGTCGGATCCGGCCCGCAGTCCGGCCCCGGCTCGGG
>JAFGKN010000705.1 GCA_016928605.1 Planctomycetota bacterium
CCCTGATCGACGCCGCGGAGTGGGCTCGCTTCTTCGCGGTCATGGCCTGCCTCAACAACATCGACGGAGGCATCTGGAACAACAACGGCGAGGACTTCTTCCTCTACCGCGTTCCGGCCGACTCCGCGCGCCCCGACGCCGGCAAGTGGCTCATCGTGCCGTGGGATCTCGAGGAGTCGTTCGGCGACAGCGAGGAGCAGCTCTTCCGCCCCACGGTGCCGAGCATCGTCCGCTTCCTCACGGAGCCCAGGTTCGCGCGGCTCTACTACGAGGAGCTGGACATCGCGCGCAGGGGGGCCTTCTCTCGCGCGGAGATGCAGGAGCGCTTCGGACACGCGGCGGTGATGTTCCCCGCCGCGCAGGCGCTCGATGTCATCGCCGACCTGGACCAGGAGATCGCCGAGCGCCACGTCTACCTCGACGCCAACCTTCCCGACCGGCTCGAGGGAGGCCCGAGGCCGCCGGGCGAGGCAGATCTCGTCATCGACCGCGGCGACGTCTGGAAGTTCTTCCGCGGCAGGTCGGATCCTCCGGGAGGATCGCCGGCGTGGACGCTCCGGGGCTACGACGACTCGGGATGGGAAAGCGGTCCCACCGGCATCGGCTACGGCGATGGCGACGACGCCACCGTCCTCGATGACATGGAGTACAGCTACTCCACCGTCTTCGCGCGCAGGGCCTTCGTCGTGGATGATCCGGCGCTGGTGCGCGCGGCCGTACTGCGCGTCGACTACGACGATGCCTACGTCGCCTATGTCAACGGCGTCGAGGTGGCCCGGTCCGCCAGCGCGCCGTCCGATGCGGTCATCCACTTCGACATGCTCGCCGAGGACGCCCACGAGGCGCTCGGCGGTGGGGGAGGAGACCCGGAGGACGAGGTGGACATCTCCTTCGCCATCGGGGACCTCCGCGCCGGAGACAACGTGCTGGCGATCGTCGTGCTCAACGCGAGCCTGGGCTCGAGCGACCTGAGCCTGATCCCGCGCCTCTCCATCTCCACGGAAGAAGGCTGGGCGGGCGTGACGGGCGGCTGCGGGGATCTCGCCTTCGCCAGCGACGACCATCTCCGGCTGGAGGGCCGCGCGGACGCCGCCGCGACCGGATCCGTCACCGTGGACGGGGCGCTCGCGGACTTCTCCTACATCACGGGCGGCGCCGGTCCCTACGGGGCCATCTGGTCGGCCGACGTCTCGCTCGATCCGGGATGGCAGGATGTGCGGATCGAGGCGCGCGCGGGCGAGGGAGGGACGGGGCCAGTGGTGGACGAGCTGACCATCGCTGTCCTGCGCGATGATTCCGGCGCCGGCACGGCGGCGGCCGACATCGCGGAGGATGCGGTCTGGACGGCGGGCGGCGGTCCCTATCGCATCGCCGGCGCGGTGGACGTGGCGCCGGGCGCGCGTCTCACCATCCAGCCGGGGGCTGTCCTCCTCTTCGCGAGGGATGCGGCCCTCGTCGTGCGAGGGACCCTCATCGCGAGGGGCACCAGGGCGGAGCCGATCGATCTCCGCGCGCAGAGCTGCGAGGATCCCTGGGGAGGCATCGCGCTGCTCGACACCGGCGCGCAGGAGGGGCCGCTCCACGAGCTGGCCTTCTGCCGCTTCCAGGGCGGGAGGGGGCCGGCCGGCTTCACGGGCGTCGTCTCCTGCGAGAACGCTCGGGCCCGCATCGAGAGCTGCACCTTCGCCGGCGCCGAGACGGCGGCCGTGGCCGCCAGCGGCGCAAGCCTCGAGATCCTCTCCACCGAGTTCAGGGACGTTCCGGGCGGCGTCCGCTCGAGCAGCAGCGCGCTGACAGTGCGGGGCTCGACCTTCTTCCGGCTCTGGGGCGATGGAGACGCCATCTCCATCGATCGGGACGGATCCGGGAGGAGCATCGTGGATGCGTGCGTCTTCGCGGACCTTCCGGATGACGCCGTCGACATCGTCCGGGCTTCGGCGGACATCCTGGGCTGCGATTTCGCTCGAGTCGCGGGCCGGGCCATCTCGATAGCGGAGAACGGATCTCTCGGAGACTGCACGCTCCGGCTGAACCTCCTGTTCGAATGCTCGACGGGGCTTGCGCTCTCGGGTGGAGCACAGGTCGACGACGCACACCACATCACCATCGCCGGTTGCACGACGGGCATCGAGGTGCTCTCCCCGGCGGCCGGCCAGGCGACGATGCTGGCTCTCGACAGCTCGATCGTCTGGAACAACGATGTCCCCGTCATCCTGGATGGCAGCTCTGCGCTCGACTTCACGTTCTCGGACATCGAGTGGAGCGTCTGGCCGGGCCCCGGCAACATTTCTGCCGATCCCATGTTCGTCGGCGGCGCGGCGAGCGATCTCTCTCTCTTGCCGGGCTCTCCCTGCATCGGCACCGGCCGCGACCAGAGCGACATGGGCGCGCGGGCCGCCGGGAGCGGAACAACGCTGTTCGTCCGCGGCGACAGCAACGAGAGCGGCATCGTGGACCTCTCCGACGCGGTCTCCACCCTGCTCTACCTGTATCTGGGAGGAGGGCGACCGGCCTGCCTCGACCGGTCCGACGCCAACGACGACGGCGTGGTCGATATCTCAGACGCCGTCTTCACGCTGAACTACCTCTTCCTTGGGGGAAAGCAAATCCCGCCGCCCTATCCCGAGCCGGGGATCGATCCAACGCCGGACCAGCTCGACTGTCCGTGATGACTCCGGTCGGCCGCGATCAGTACCGGTAATGCTCGGGCTTGTAGGGGCCTCGCGCACTGATCCCCAGGTACCGGGCCTGTTTCTGCGTCAGGCGGTCCAGGCGGACGCCGAGGCTGGGCAGATGGTGCCTCGCGACTTCCTCGTCCAGAATCTTGGGGAGCGTGTAGACGCCGACAGGATACTTCTCTGGATTCGTGTAGAGCTCCATCTGCGCGAGAACCTGGTTGCTGAAGCTGTTCGACATCACGAAGCTGGGGTGTCCGGTGGCGCATCCGAGGTTGACGAGGCGCCCCTCCGCGAGGAGGAGGATGCTCTTCCCGCTCGGGAAGGTGATGCGGTCGACCTGCGGCTTGATGTTCTGCCAGCGGTACTTTCGCAGCCTTTCCACCTGGATCTCGCTGTCGAAGTGGCCGATGTTGCAGACGACCGCCATATCGGGCATGCGCCTCATGTGCCTCTCGGTGATCACGTCGCAGCAGCCGGTCGCCGTGATGAAGATGTTGCCGAGCTGGCAGGCCTCGTCCATCGGCAGCACTTCGTGGCCTTCCATCGAGGCTTGTAGGGCGCAGATGGGATCCACCTCGGTGACGATCACGCGGGCGCCCTGCCCCAGGAGTGCCTGGCAGCACCCCTTGCCCACGTCGCCATATCCCGCCACGACCGCCACCTTGCCCGAGATGAGCACATCGGTGGCCCGGCAGATGCCGTCGATGACCGAGTGGCGGCAGCCGTAGATGTTGTCGAATTTCGACTTCGTGACGGAGTCGTTCACGTTGAAGGCCGGGAAGAGGAGGTCCCCCTTCTCCTGCATCTTGTAGAGGCGGTGGACGCCGGTCGTGGTCTCCTCGCTGACGCCGCGGATGCCGGGGACCATGCGGTGGAAGCGATCCGGCTGCCTTTTCAGCGATGTCTTGAGCTGGGCGAGGAGGTACTTCTCGTCCTCGCTGTCGGGCTTCCTCTCGAGAACCCTGGGGTTCTCCTCCGCCGCGTAACCGAGGTGGACGAAGAGCGTGGCGTCGCCTCCGTCATCGACGATCAGGCTGGGGCCCTGGCCCTTCCCCCAGTCGAGCGCTCGATCCGTGTACTTCCAGTACTCCTGGAGCGTCTCTCCCTTGTAGGCGAAGACGGGAGTCCCGCCGGCGGCGACCGCGGCGGCGGCGTGATCCTGAGTCGAGAAGATGTTGCAGCTCGCCCAGCGGACGCGGGCCCCGAGTGTCTTGAGCGTCTCGATGAGCATGGCCGTCTGCACGGTCATGTGCAGGGAGCCCGTGATCCGCGCCCCTTTCAGCGGTTTCTGCCTGCCGTACTTCTCGCGCAGGGCCATGAGGCCAGGCATCTCGCGCTCCGCGAGCTCGATCTCCCGCCGTCCGAAATCGGCCTGCCGGATATCGTTGACCACGTACTCCGTGAACCGCCTGGCTTTCCGGTTCGCCTTCTTCGCCATCGACCGAGTCCTTTCCAGAGGTGTATGCGTTCAGCGGATCCGCACCCGCCTGCGGCGATGCAGCGGCGGTGGATCACGGCTCCCCACGAGCAAGAGCGCCCCGCCGGCCGCCAGGTGCCTTCGTCGCGCCGCTCGAGCGGAGCGGCTTGCGCGTGACTGAATCACGCCGCGGCACGCGCCGCTCGGCGGTGCGGAGCAGTCACCCACAGGTCGAGCCGCGCCGAGCAAAGGTTGAGAGTATACAGCCCTTTCATCGGAGCGCAATGGCGCCTGGGAGGCCGCCTACGAGACGGTCGGGTGTCGGGACGAAGCTGCTCGGGCCCGAGGAGGACGGCCTTGCGCACGCGCTCCGCTCCGCTGGGATCGCCGGGCGCCAGCCCGGCATGGCAAGGCCTCGCACGGCGCTTCGGCAGCTCCTGCCGCTACGGCCCACAACCGCGGCAGCGGGACC
>JAFGKN010000706.1 GCA_016928605.1 Planctomycetota bacterium
CGGTTCGGCGAGCGCGCGCGGACGGCCCGCCGGCCGTCGATCCAGAGCTGCTCGAACATCCACTCGCCCGCGGCGACCTCCGGGATGCGCGCGCTCCAGAGACCGCCTCCCGCAGGCCGGAAACCGCGGATCCTGCGGCCGCCGGTGAAGACCGGCCGCGCGCCGGCGGCCGCCTCGTAGACGATCGGAGCGGACTCCGTGCCGCTGTCCTGCGGCTCGAGGACGAACGTCTCCGCCAGGAAGTAGCGCCCGTCCGAGACGAGCACGCGGACCGGCTCGGTCAGCGGACCGCCCTCCTTGAGGCGGCGGATCGCATCGCGGGCGCCCCGCAGCGATGCGAGCGCCTCCGCGGGGCTCCGCCCCGAAGCGCCATCATCGCCTCCGGGGCTCACGTGGAGGGTGATCGCGAGGCCGACGCGCAGGGATCCGAGGGCGAGGCAGAGAGCGATGCAGAAGGCGGAAGCACGGCGGTTTCGTGGTACCATGAGAGACCTTTCACTGCGGATCAGTAACCAGCGGATGCACCGGGCCGGCGGCGAACGAACGAGCGCCGGCGGGAAGCGACGCTGCGATGCGCGCCGCATCTCGATCTCTATCCGAGTCGATCGGCGCCATTCTACGCCGGACGGAACCTCATCCCACAGCGAGTTCTCATGCTCTCGACGACAACCCTACTCCTCTGTCTCGCCGCGGCGCGCTCCGCGGCTCCCGGCGGGCCCGCCTGGCCCGAGTACCGCGGCCCGCGGCAGGACGGATACGCCGCCGCGACCCGCCTGCCGCTCGAGTGGAGCGAGGCGAAGAACGTCCGGTGGAAGACGGCCATGCACGACCGCGGATGGTCATCGCCCGTGGTGTCGGAGCGGAAGGTCTGGTTGACGACCGCCACCGAGGACGGCAAGGAGCTGTTCGTCATCGCCGTCGACCGCGAGAGCGGCGAGGTCCTTCTCGACCGCAAGCTCTTCGACGTCGAGAGCCCCCGCCCGCTCGGCAACGACGTCAACACCTACGCATCCCCCTCCCCCGTTCTCGAGCCCGGCCGCGTCTACGTCCACTTCGGGAGCGACGGGACGGCGTGCCTCGACGAGAGCTCGTCCGAGGTGCTCTGGCAGCGCCGCGACCTGCCCTGCGACCACTTCCGCGGGGCCGCCTCCTCGCCCGTCATCTTCGAGAACCTGCTGATCCTCCAGATGGACGGAGTCGACTTCCAGTACCTCGCAGCCCTCGAGAAGACGACGGGGAAGACGGTCTGGAAGAAAGACCGCTCGACGGTCTTCGGAGACCTGGACGCGGACGGACGGCCGATCGCCGGCGGCGACTTCCGCAAGGCGTACAACACGCCCTTCATCGCGCGGCTCGACGGCCAAACCGAGATGGTGAGCCCCGGAGCGAAGGCGGTCTTCTCCTATGATCCCCGCGATGGGAGCGAGATCTGGACCGTCCGCTACCCCGGCCACTCGAGCGCCTCGCGGACGCTGCTCGGCCGCGGCCTCTGGTTCGTCAACACCGGCTACACGCGCGCCGAGCTCTGGGCCATCCGCACCGGCGGCCGCGGCGACATCACCGGGAGCCACGTCGCGTGGAAGACGGCGCGCAACGTGCCGAACCGCTCGTCGCCCGTCCTCGTCGGCGCCAGGCTCTACATGGTCGACGACGGAGGCATCGCGAGCTGCCTCGACGCCGAGACAGGGCGCGAGGTCTGGCGCGAGCGCATCGGCGGCCGCTACTCATCCTGTCTCCTCTACGGCGCCGGCCGGATCCACTTCTTCAGCGAGGAGGGCGAAACCGTCATCATCCGCCCCACCGACCGCTTCGAAGTCCTGGCGCGCAACCGGCTCGACGCGGGATGCCTGGCCTCGCCCGGCGTGGCCGGCGACGCCCTCTTCGTCCGCACGAAGACCCATCTCTACCGCATCGAGGAGGCGCAGGCTGCCTCGGCGCTGCCGTCCGCTGCCGCCGGAGAGACTTCCACCAGCCGCTGACCGCGCGCGGCGGATGGGAGGCTCTCCGCGAGCGATGCCGCGCCAACCGCGAGCGTTGGCGCGTCACCCGCGAGGCAGCGTCCTCGGGAACGGAAGGTGCTCGCAGGCCGCCAGGGGCGAGGACGCCCGGATCTGGCGGAGTCTGCCGCCGGGCTCAGCGCGTCTGTGCGGCTCTCCGGTAGCCCTCGATCGCGCGGTCGGAGACGCGGCGGAGCGCGGCGATCCACGCGTCCGGATCGCTCCGGTGGACTCTCGCGACGATCGGATCGTGGCAGGGGATGATGACGCCTCCCTGCGCCTCGGCGAGATCGACGATGCGCCGCACGGCCGCCCGGAGATTCGCGGGCGTCGTGTGGATCGCCGCCGGGATGTCCTCCTCGAGGAGACGGTAGAGGTAGATGTCGTCGCTCGCGATGATGGCCGGCCCCTCGGCCGTCTCGACCACCACCGCCTGGCTGCAGATGGAGTGCCCGCCGAGGTACATCGTCCGCAAGCCGGGGAAGATCTCGACGTCGTCGTCGAAGCGCGCGCGGCCCTCCGCATCCGCCGCCGCGAGAAAGTCGCTGAACGCGAAGTCGACGTAGCTCGCCCACTGGCCCCCGCGGCGCTTCTTGACGTTGTCATCCCAGCCGATGCGCGAGGCGTGGAACGTGGCGCTCACGAAGGCCTCGGCGCCGCCGCCATCCGTCGCGTCATCCATGCCGTGATGGTCGGCGTGGAGATGCGTGAGGACGACGTGATCGATGTCCTCCGGCGCGATACCCCGCTCCTCGAGATGACGGAAGACGTTCCCGTAGGGCTGGACGATGTCATCGGGATACCGGATGCCGCCGGGGGCGTCCGGCCCCAGGTCGCGGAAGAACTTGTACCGGCGGAACATGCGGTTCGTGTACTCGAGCGTGACGGGGCCGAGGTCGACGAGCGCCGTCTCCCCGGCCGGCCCCTCGACGAGGAAGGAGTAGAGAGCGAACGGGATCCGCTCCTCGGCCGTGTGATCTCCACCGAGGACGTGATCCGCGCCCAGGTGGCAGATCCCGACGTGAAGAGGCGTCAGCCGGCAGACGGACCTCTCGGGGCTCGATGCGCAGGACGCGGCCAGCGCGGCCACCGTGACCGCCAGCGCGTGGAGCGCGACGCGCGGGCTGGTGAACAGCCCTCCGAGTGCGGAGCTCGGAACACGGATCGAGTCATTGCTCATCGCTTTCCTCCCGGAGCGGTCTCCTCCTCCAGCCGCTCCAGCACGAGCAGCCGGAGCTCCATGACCTGAGCGCCGGGCCTGTCGATCGCTCGAAGGACGAGCGGTCCCCTGCCCCTGCTCAGATCGATCGTTCCGAGATCGAGCGGTCTGAAGTCCTTGACGTACGACTCGGCTCGCTCGACCCGGTCGTGCTCAGCGCCCCGGAGCGGCGGGTCGTGCGCCTGCGTGATCCTCCCCCGGAGACTCGCGCCCTTGAAGCTCAGCTCGATCGTCGCGCCGACGTCCTCGGCCGGGCAGGCGTAGTGGACCTCCACCCGGTAGCGGCCGCTCGCGAGGCACTCGGCGTCCCACGAGATCGTGTCCTCCAGGCTCCTCCAGCTCGTGAAGTAGGAGCAGTTCGGAAACCGGTTGGATCGCTCGATGCGGCCCGTCGCCTTCGCGTCGCGCGCGGGGAGCTGAGTGAGGCGGCAATCCGGATGGCCGATCGGGAAGGGACGCGCATCGTCGCCCAGCTCGGAGAGCACATCCTCCCTCCAGCGCGCGACTGCCTTCCCCAGCCGCGCCGCGATCTCCGGCGCATCCCCGCTGATGTCCTGGTCCTGGCCCGGATCCCGCGTGAGGTCGTAGAGCCTGCCCTGGTCGTCGAGCCGGTACGGTCCACTGCGCACGCTGACGCGCCGGTTCCAGCACGAGAAGATCGGCCGCTCGGGATCCGCCGGCGGCTCGCCGAGGAGCAGCGGCTCGAGGCTGATCCCGTCGAGCAGCTTGACGCTCGCGACCTCGATGCCCGCCAGGTCGGCGAGAGTGGGGAGCAGATCGATCGCCCCGCCGTACCCTTTGACGATCGTTCCCTTCCGGATCCTTCCCGGCCAGCGGATCAGGAGCGGAGAGCGAACGCCTCCCTCGTCGGTGGAGCCCTTTCTTCCCCTCATGCCGCCGTTCCAGCGCCACCCGTTCGGCCCGTTGTCCGAGAAGTAGACGACGATAGTGCGGTCGGCGAGGTCCAGCCTCTCGAGACGCTCGAGCAGGCGGCCCACGTTCCAGTCGATGTTCTCGCACATGGCGAGCGCGGCGCGCTGGTGGCCCGCATCCTCCTTGCGCGGGTCGCGGTGGTGCATCTCCAGCTCGCGGTCCTTGAACCTGTTCCACCAGCGGTCCGGCACCTGCATCGGCGAGTGCGGCGTGTTGCAGGCCAGGTAGACGAAGAACGGCCGGCCGCGGTTCCGCTCGATGAACGCCATGGCCTTCTCGGTGAAATCGTCGATGACGAACCCATCCCCGCGGACGATCCGGCCATTGTGGTCGAGAGGAGGACTGAAGTAGTCTCCCCAGTGGCCGGAGCAGAAGCCGTAGAACTCGTCGAAGCCGCGGCCGTTGGGGTGATACGGATACTGGGTGCCGTTGTGCCATTTCCCGAAGGCGCCCGTGGCGTAGCCGGCCGCCTTGAACGTGTCGGCGATGGTCTTCTCGTCGAGGTCCAAGCGCTCGCCCCCCGTGGAGGTGCTGTACACCCCGCACCGCGGGTGGTAGCGCCCCGTGAGGAACTCCGCTCGCGTCGGGGAGCAAACCGGGCAGACGTAGAAGCGGTCGAAGAGGGCGCCATCGCGGGCGAGCGAGTCGATGTTCGGCGTCTCGAGGTCGGTGTTTCCGTGGATGGAAAGGTCGCCCCACCCCTGATCATCGGCCAGGATGACGAGCACGTTCGGCCGCTCGGCGCCCGCGGCGGCTCCCCCCACCAGCCCGCAGAACAGCAGCGCGAAACAACCTCTGCGGCGGGTCGACAACGGGTTCATCGATCTCATCTCCAGAGAAGTCCTTCCAGCTTGCGCTCCATCTCCTCCGCCTCGTCCTCCCTGCCCCGCTTGCGGGCCCCCGCCGCGTAGATGCTGATCTTCTCCCGCAGCGCTCCGATGACCGCAATCCTCTGCGCGGGCGCCAGCAGCCCTTCACGGAGGATCTTCTCGAGAGCTCTGATGCGGTAGCGGTCCATCGCGGGGTAGCTGCGCGAGAGCTGATCGGCGTGGCCGCCGTGCTTGACGACGAGCATCTCGTCCACGTAGAGCACCGGCATGCGCGAGCAGATCCTCAGCCAGAGGTCGTAGTCCTCGCAGACAGGGAACGACTCGTCGAAGAGGCCGACCTCCTCCAGCACGCTGCGGGAGATCATCGCCGACGAGGGCGAGATCGCGCAGAGCGGGAGGCAGCGCTCGAAGATGTCGCCGCCTGCCTTGGCGTGCTTTCTCATCGGATTGACGCGCCGGCCGCGCCGGATCCAGATCTCGTCCGTGTGGCAGATCCGGAAGCCCGGCGCCGCTTCGAGCGCCGCGATCTGCCGCTCGAGCTTGCGGGGCAGCCAGTCGTCGTCCGAGTCGAGGAACGCGACCCACGCGCAGCTCGAGGCTTCGATGCCGCGGTTGCGCGCCGCGCTGACGCCGCGGTGCTCCTGGCGCAGGTAGACCGCGCCGGGCCAGAGATCCCGCACCCGCCGCTCGGTGTCGTCGGTCGAGCCGTCGTCGACGACGATGAGCTCGTCAGGAGGCCGGCTCTGGGCGTCGACCGACCGCAGCGCGCGCTCCAGCAGGCCGGCCCGGTTGTGCGTCGGGACGATGACGCTGACCGTGAACGCGGAGTGGCGGTTTCTCACGTCGGCTCCTCGCCGGCTACGGTCGATCAGGCAAAGGCCTTGCGCAGGAGGGCGAGGCTCTTCGGCACGGCCGTCTCCGCCTCCTCGTTGCCCTCGAACTCGAGCGAGATGTAGCCCTGGTAGTTGTGCCGCCTCAGGATCCCCGCGATGCGGTCGTAGTCGAGGTCCAGCTCGTACCAGCGGCCGCCGCCGTGATACGTCTTCGCCTGCACGAGCACCGCGCGCGGCGCCATCATCTCCATCTGCTCGTAGGACCTCTCGAGGAAGTTCCCCGTGTCGAGAGTCGCCTGGAGCCACGGCGACGGGAGAGCCTTCAGGATCCTCAGGACTCCCTCGGCGGTGCGCCCCAGCCCCCAGTGGTTCTCGAGGCCGAGAACGACTCCGCACTCCTCGGCTCGCGGCAGCAGCTTCTCGATGGAGCCGATCACCCAGCCGAAGCCGTCGTCGTCCGTGTAGCCCTCGAGGCGAGGCTCGATGCCCCGGTTCTTCATCAGCTCGTCGAAAGACTTCGTCGTCCCCCACCGGCCCGTGTTGAGACGGATCGTGGGGATGCCGAGCTTGTAGGCGAGGTCGATGCAGCCCAGCGTGTGCTCGATGTTCTTCTTGCGGTAGGCCTCGTCGGGCGAGACGAATCCCTGGTGCGTGGAGAAGCCGCAGAGATCGAGCCCGTAGGAGAAGGCCCTCTGCTTGAGGCTCTGGAGATAGCTGCTGGACTCCGAGGGCATCTGGACGTGGAGCAGCTCCACCGCGTCGAAGCCCATCTCGGCCGCCAGATCGATGCACTTCTCGATGCTGGTCCTCTCCCCCCGGAACTGCCAGAAGGAGTAGGTCGAGACGCCGATCCGGAGCGGGCGGCGCTTCGTGATGCGGCCGGCCGGCGCAGGAGCCGCAGGCGCGGCGTCCTCCCCGCGCGCGGGGGATCGATGTCCCAGGACGAGACCGGCGGCTCCGGCGATCGCGGCGCGGCGGAAAAGCTCTCGGCGGTCGAAAGGCGCGTTCATGGCGTGCTTCCTCGGTGTGTGGGAACTCGCGGGGGTGACGGTCCTCGCCGCTGCGGCGACGGCGCTCGCGCTGGTGATGGTGATGATCGCGCGGGCAAGATTCTCGAGCTCGCGGCCATCCTCCCGGCAGCGGCGCAGCCTAGGCGCTCGAAAGACCGCGGGGGCAAGGGTAACGCCGGGAGCCCGGAGAGGGGAAACAAAAAAACGGCTCGCCGCGCGCGAGCCGCCTCTCTGTCTGAAAACCTCGCCGGCAAGAGCCGGGATCCGCGCTACGCGCCGCCCGTATCCTTCGGCTCGAGCTTGGCCTTGACCTTGGCCTTGACCTTGGCCTTGACCTTGGGCTCGGCCTTGCCCTTGACCTTGGCTTTGGCCTTGGCCTTGGCGTCCGCGGCGGGATCGACATCCTTCTTCGGTCCCTCCTTCAGCACCGTCTTCGCCTTCTGGACGATCTCCTTGACGGAGTCCTCGGAAATCTTCTCGAGAGCGAAGTTGTGCTTGACCTTCTTGCCCTCGTAGACGAGCACGGTGTGCTTGACCTTCTCGTTGAGCTTGAGAAAGTCCGGCGCCTTGCTGCCCGACTCGTTGATCGTCAGCGCCGTCTCCTCGAGCTTGTTCTTCTCGGCGAGCTCCTTCAGCTTCTTGGTCGCCTCTTCCTTGGCGTCGGAGAAGTAGACGAGGACCGCGCCGTTCGCCTTGTCCGCCTTCGCGAGCTTCTCGATCTCCTTGACCAGACCGGTCAAGTCCTTGTCGATCTCCCGGGTGAGGATGAGAACGACAGGGCGAGCGCCGTTCGCTCAGATATAACAGACGGCAGGCTGCTCCTTGAACCGACCCGTGACGTCGACGACCTGGAAGGCCGGAACGCCCTCGTCCGGCTGGAGGCCGGACTTCAGCTTCTCCTTCTTCGCGGTCTCCGCTTCCGCTCCCGCCGCGATCGGCAGGGCGAGGAGCGAGGCCGCCAACCAGTACAAAGGTCGCATGAGTCTTCTCCTTTCCATGGGCTCTCGAGACAACTCCAGACGAAACGACATGCCCTCTCAGAAGCAGAGGCATCATAGCGTCCTCAGCGGGGGCGCTCAACTTCCGTCGCCCCCCTCCTCACCCCCGCCGGACGGTGCCGCCGCAGCAGGCTCCTCAGAGCGCGCTGTCTCGAGAAAGCTCTCGAAAAGGCGGCGGGCGTCGCGATGGGGAGCCAGGACCGGTTCCAGCTGGCCCGCATCGGTCATGCGATGCTCCGACCGGCCGGCGGACGCACCGCGCCGGATCCGCTCCATCCGCTCGTCGATCCAACCGAGGAAGAAGGGCCGCCCCGGCGCCTCGACTGGCGCTCCCGACGCGCTGGCGAGGTGGACGCGGCAGGGAAGGAAGCCCCCGGCGGCCGCCGGCCTCGACTCGACGACGCGAAGCTCGAGCACTCCGCTCGGCCGAGCCGGCTCGCCGCCCTCGGCGCTCTCGCTCGTCCTCGCGAGTCCGAGAACGAGCCAGAGCGCGAGCACCGGCGCTCTGCTGCCGGCTGCTGCTCGCAGGCTTTGCGTTCGCTTCATGGAGATCCTCCTCGGCGCGTCACCCTGCGTATCCTGCCATCCGGCCCCATCTCGATCACGATATCTCCCTCCTCTGCGCCTCCGCCCCCGGCATCAGTCGAGCCCGCTGCTCCCGAGCCGTCATCCGGAGCGCCCTCAGACATCTCGTCCCACGAGCCATGGCCCGCTCCTCCCGCGCCGGTCGGCCTCCCGAAGAAGCGCAGGAAGTCGGCCATCTCCCCGAGCGGCGTGCCGATGGTCGCCGCGAGCAGCTCGGCGCGTCCCTTGAGGAAGACGTAGACGCCGAAGAGCGAGAGGAGGAGGCTCGTGAAGAGCCCCGCGACGAAGCAGGCGAGCGCCACCCACTGCCCGACGCGAACGGCGATGCGCGTCGCTTCCAGGCTCGAGCGCCGCCGCGCGAGAAAGGCGCGGAAGACCCGGCCGCCGTCGAGCGGGAAGCCGGGGAGCAGGTTGAAGACAGCGAGGAAGATGTTGACGAGGACGATCCACTCGAGCACGGCCGGCCGCCACCAGATCAGCCAGGGAGCCGCCAGAGCGGCCAGCGCCAGATTGACGAGCGGCCCCGACAGGGCGATGCGAAGCTCGACGGCGGGGCTCAGCCGCGCCGCCTCGATCAGCGCGCTCGCGAAGAGGGGATAGATCGTGATCGCCCGCGCCCCGACTCCGCACCGCATCGCGGCCCAGACATGCCCTATCTCGTGGAGGACGACGCTGGCGAGGATGGCGAGGAGGAGGAGAAGAGCCGGCCAGAATCCGCCCTCCTCGCCGGCGCCCGGCATCATCGGGAGGAAGATGAGCAGGAGCGGCAGCGTCCCGTGCGCGTAGACAGGCACGCCAAAAACCGAGAAGAGGCGGTATGATCGGAACACGGATGACATCCCCGTCGCGTGAGACAGGCCTCCATGGTACGCCATGGCGCGGGGAGCCGAAAGCCGATCGCATGTCCGGAGTGAAAACACCACCCGAGCTCTCCGCCGTCCTCGAGGAAGAGATCGCCCGCTCGGGCGTTCCCAGGGGCGCGCAGATCGATGCCGTCCGCGAGCTCTTCGAGCTCTTCACCGCCCGCCGCGGAGGGCTCGGCCGGTGGAGCTACCTCGATGCGCCGCGCCTGCGGCTCGCGTATCTGCGCTATCACCTCCCGCTCAACGCCGCGCGCGCCGAGTGCGTCCTGCGCGACCTGCTGGCTCTCCGGCCGGAGATCGGAGAGATCGAGCACGTCGTCGACCTGGGCGCCGGCCCCGGCTCGGCCAGCGTCGCGGCCCTGCTCACCCTGCCGCAGCGACCGCGCTCCTTCCTTCTCACGGACCGCAGCCGCGCCGCCCTGCGCACGGCGCGCGAGCTGCTGCTTCGATGCGCCGAGAAGGCCTCCGCGCCGGCGCCTGCCATCCGGACGGTGGCGCAGAAGCTCCCCGCCCTGCCCAGGCCGGTGGGCAAGCCCTGCCTGCTCTTCCTGAGCATGGTGATCAACGAGATCTCCGGGCCGCGCGGAGGGATGGACCTCGAGAGCCTCTTC
>JAFGKN010000707.1 GCA_016928605.1 Planctomycetota bacterium
ACCTGCATGGTCGACGTCGCCAAGTTCTTCATGGATTTCATCCAGCGCGAAAGCTGCGGCAAGTGCATCCCCTGCCGCGAGGGCACCCGCCGTATGCTCGAGATCCTGCAGCGGATCACGCGATCGCGGCGCGGCGAAAGCGGCAGCGATGCTCTCGAGCGGTTCAAGGGGGTCATGAGCCTCGAGAAGCTGGCGGAGACCATCCGGGATACCAGCCTCTGCGGGCTCGGCCAGTCGGCCCCGAACCCTGTCTTGAGCACCCTGCGATGGTTTCGCCACGAGTACGAGGCGCACGTCTTCGAGAGGCGCTGCCCAGCCCATGTCTGCACCGAGCTCCTCTCCTACAGCATCGATCAGGAGAAGTGCAAGGGCTGCGGACTCTGCGCGAGGGAATGTCCTACGGGCGCCATCATCGGCGACCGAAAGCAGCCCCACCAGATTCTCGGGACGAAGTGCATCTCCTGCGGCTCCTGCAGGCTGACCTGCAGGTTCGAAGCGATCATCGCAGTCTAGTCGAGGCATCGCCGTGATCACCATCCATGTCAACAATAAGGCCGTGAAAGCAAAGCCGGGTGAGACTCTCCTCGCCGTGCTCCGCCGCAACGGCATCCGCGTTCCCACCCTCTGCCATCTTCCCGAGCTGAATCCGACCGGCGCATGCCGCCTCTGCGTCGTGGAAGTCGAAGGCCAGAGGAACCTCGTCCCCTCCTGCGCGTTTCCCGTTCACGAGGGAATGAAGGTCAAGACGCACTCCGCCCGAGCCATCCGCGCGCGGAAGACGATCGTGGAGCTGCTGCTCGCATCGCATCCCGACGATTGCCTCTACTGCGTCCGAAGCGGCGAGTGCGATCTGCAGGACCTGGCTCGAGAGCTAGGCGTCCGGGAGAGGCGCTTCCGCGGCAGCACGAACCAGCAGCACGTCGACATCTCCAGCCCGGCGATCGTGAGGGATCCCTCCAAGTGCATCCTCTGCGGCCGCTGCGTCCGGGTGTGCGAGGAGATCCAGAATGTGGGAGCCATCGACTTCATCGGCCGCGGCAGCAAGACGCAGGTCGGCACCGCGTTCCACCAGGGCCTGAACATCTCGAGCTGCATCTACTGCGGCCAGTGCATAGCCGTCTGTCCGACCGGAGCTCTGCGCGAGACGAGCCACCTCAAGGAAGTCGCCGATGCCCTGAGCGATCCCGAACGCGTCGTGGTCGTGCAGCACGCGCCGGCCATCTCCGTGACGATCGCGGAGGAGTTCGGCATGCGCCCCGGCTGCGACATCTGCGGCGTCATGACGGCAGCTCTGCGGCGCCTCGGATTCGACCGCGTGTTCGACACCGCCTTCAGCGCCGACCTGACCATCATGGAAGAGGGCTCCGAGCTGGTCCATCGCCTGCAAAACGGTGGAAAGCTGCCGATGCTCACCAGCTGCTCGCCCGGATGGATCAAGTATGTCGAGCAGTTCTTCCCGGACTTCATCGACAACCTGTCCACTTGCAAGAGCCCGCAGCAGATGATGGGGGCTGTCATCAAGTCCTTCTTCGCCGACAGAGAAGGCATCGATCCGGACAGGATCTTCAGCGTCTCCATCATGCCCTGCACAGCCAAAAAGTTCGAAGCGGGGCGTCCGGAGATGGGACGCGAGGGACGAGCTGATATCGACGCCGTCCTCACCACGCGCGAGCTGGCGCGCCTCATCCGCCTCCACGGCATCGATTTGAGCTCCATCGAGCCGGAGGTCGCGGATACCCCCTTCGGCGAGCGAAGCACCTCTGGCAAGCTCTTCGGTGTCTCCGGCGGCGTGATGGAAGCCGCGATTCGCTCCGCTCACTTCCTCATCACCGGAGAGGAGCTGAAAGCCGCTCGGATCCAGAGGCTGCGAGGTCTCAAGGGGATCAAGGAGGCGAGGGTCCAGATCGGCGATCTGGAGATCGGGGTGGCTGCGGTGAGCGGCCTGGCCAACGCCAGCCACCTGCTCGAGCAGCTGCGGCAGGGGCGAGACGACATCCACTTCATCGAGGTCATGACCTGTCCGGGCGGCTGCATCGGCGGTGGAGGCCAACCGCTGCGACTGGACGACCAGAGGCTCCGCTCCCGCATGAAGGGTCTCTACCAGATCGACCGGGACGAAGCTCTGAGGGTCTCCCACCGCAATCCCTCCGTTCAACGGATATATGCGGAGTTTCTGGGCAAACCGCTCGGCGAGAAGAGCCATTCGCTCCTTCACACCCGCTATGCCCCGCGTCCGGTGACAGGTTGAGGAGCGAGCCGATGCGACCCTTCGTGACACCTCTTGTCTCGACCATCAAGGAGCGCTGCAGGGTCTGCTACACCTGCGTGCGGGAATGTCCTGCCAAGGCAATTCGCATCGCCGACCGCCAGGCGGAGATCATCCCCACGCGCTGCATCGGGTGCGGTAACTGCGTCCGCGTCTGCAGCCAGCGCGCGAAGAAGGTCGCCTCGGGGATCGAAGACGTCATCGCGCTGCTGCGCGGACCGGACCGTGTCGCCGCCTGTCTCGCTCCCAGCTTTCCCGCCGAGTTTCTCCGGCACGACTACGAGACGGTCGTCGGCAGCCTCCGCGCGCTGGGATTCGACGTCGTGAGCGAGGTGGCCGTCGGAGCCGATCTCGTCGCGGCGGAGTACGCCCGGCTTCTCCGAGATACCACGGACACCCGCTACATCGCGACCACGTGTCCCGCGATCGTCGGCTACGTAGAACGGTACTATCCGGAGCTCGTTCCCCATCTGGCGCCGGTCGTCTCGCCCATGATCGCCTCCGCCCGCGTACTTCGATCGATCCATGGAGACGGCCTGAAGATCGTCTTCATCGGTCCCTGCATCGCCAAGAAGGGCGAGGCCGCCAGCCCCCTGGTCGCCGGAGAGGTGAGCGCCGTCATCACCTTCGCGGAGCTCCGAGATCTCCTCCAGCGAGAGGGAGTCCGCCTGGAGGACGTGAAGCCATCGGAGTTCGATCCCCCCCATGCCGGCAAGGGAGCGCTGTTTCCCATCAGCCGCGGCATGCTGCAGGCCGCGGGCATCGGCGAGGATCTGCTGGCGTCCAAGGTCGTGGCGGCCGAGGGCCGGAACGAGTTCGTGGAGGCCGTTCGGGAGTTCGCCGCCGGCGACCTCGAGGTGCGGCTTCTCGAGCTGCTCGCCTGCACGGGCTGCATCATGGGGCCGGGCATGAGCAGCAGCACTCCCCTCTTCCGCCGCCGCTCGCGGGTCAGCCAGTACGCCCGGCAGAGACTGGGGACGAGGGGCGCTCCCTCACTCCTCGACGAGAGCAAAAGCCTGGACGCCGTCGATCTCGAGCGCGGATTCGCGGCCTGCGACCAGCGCCTCGGCAGGCCCCCGGAGGAGGACGTGCAGGAGATTCTCAGGCGCATGGGAAAGAACGGCCCGGAGGACGAGCTGAACTGTGGCGCCTGCGGCTACGCGACGTGCCGCGAGCACGCCGTGGCGATCTCGGAGGGGCTCGCCGAGAACGAGATGTGCCTGCCCTACACCATCGAGCAGCTGGGGAGGACCTGCCAGGACTTGACGGCCACCAACGACCGCCTCGCGTCGGCCCAGGAGGCGCTGCTGCAGGCCGAGAAGCTGGCCAGCATGGGCCAGCTCGCAGCCGGCATCGCGCACGAGGTGAACAATCCGCTCAGCACGGTTTTGATGCTCGCCCACGTGCTGCTCGAGGAGGCGCGGGAGGACAGCCCGGCTCGAGAGGACCTCGCCCTGATGGCCAGCGAGGCCGACCGCTGCAAGAAGATCGTGGCCGGCCTGCTCCAGTTCGCGAGAAAGAACAAGGTGGAGACCCGCCGCGTCGATCTCCGCCAGCTCGCGTATCGCATCTTCCGCACGCTCGAAGCTCCCTCGAACATCGAAGTCCACGTCGAGCAGGATGACGTCGACACGAGCGCCGAGGTCGACCAGGACCAGATCGTCCAGGTCCTGTCCAACCTCGCCTCCAATGCGGTGGATGCGATGCCGCAGGGCGGATCCCTGACGATCCGCGTGGGCGGCGATATCGACTTCGCGCGCATTGCGGTCTCGGACACGGGCACCGGCATCCTCGAGGCCAACCGCAAGAAGGTCTTCGAGCCCTTCTTCACCACCAAGGAGCCCGGCAAGGGAACCGGGCTGGGCCTCGCCGTCACCTACGGGATCGTCAAGATGCACAACGGCGACATCCAGATCCAGTCGAGCTGCGACCCATCGCAGGGGCCGACCGGAACGACGTTCATCATCAAGCTTCCGAGGCAGCGGCGGCCCGCTCTGCCGCCCACCGGATCGGCCTCCGACACGGGCCAGCTCCAACCGACCAGCGGCGAACTCGAATGATCCAGAGCGACAAGACCAGCGGTGATGCCGTGAACCACCCGAAGACCGTCCTTCTCGTCGATGATGACCTCGACTACCGCACCGCGATCCGGGCCCAGCTCGTCTCCGCCGGCTTCCAGGTCATCGATGCGGAAAGCGTGAGCGAGGCCAAGGCCCGCCTCGAGGAGTGCCGACCCGATCTGGCCATCGTCGATCTCATGCTCGAGGAGTCCGATGGCGGATTCTCGCTCTGCTATCAGATCAAGAAGCGCGATGCATCGCTTCCCGTGATCATGGTCTCCGCGGTGACCAGCGAGACGGGGCTCGATTTCGACGTGACGACGCGCGAGGAGCGCTCCTGGATCCGGGCCGACGCCTGGCTCGCCAAGCCGATACGGTTCGAGCAGTTGATGGCGGAAATCAAGAAACTCCTGAAGGACTGAGCGATGGAAACACTGCGGCTCCTGGTCGTCGATGATGAGGCCGGAATCCGGCACAGCATCACCCGCGCTCTGCGATCTTACGACGTCCAGCTCCCGGAGGTCGATACGGAGGTGCGCTTCGACATCGAATCGGCCTCGAGCGGAGAGGAAGCTCTCCGGCTCGTCGAGGCATCCCCTCCCGACATCATCCTCCTCGATTACAAGATGAGCGGGATGAGCGGCCTCGAGGTCCTCCAGAAGCTACAGGAGCAGTCCCGCGACCTGCTCGTGATCATGGTGACGGCCTTCGCCACGATCGAGACGGCTGTCCGGGCGACGAAGTCCGGAGCCTTCGACTTCATCACCAAGCCGCTGACGCCGGAGGAGCTCAAGTCCGCTGTCCGCAAGACGACATGCCATCTCGTCGCCCAGCGCAAGGCGCGCAAGCTCTCGGAGGAGAAGCGCCGCATCCGCTTCGAGTTCATCCGGGTACTGGGACACGAGCTCAAGGCTCCGCTCGGCGTCATCGAGAGCTACCTCAAGCTGGTGCAGAACCGGATCAGCGGCCCGGAGATCGCCGCCTACGACGAGATGGTCGGCCGCTGTCTCGCGCGCGCGGAGGGGATGCGCAAGCTCATCGACGACCTCCTCGACCTGACCCGCATCGAATCGGGCGAGAAGAAGAGGGAGCTGGTCTCCATCGACGTCGCCGAGGTCGCTCGCGCCGCGCTCGAGGCCCAGAAGCCAGGAGCCGATCAGCGGGGCATCTCGACCTCCCTGCGGGCTCCGGAGGCCCTCGAGATGGTCGCCGACCGCGGAGAGATAGAGATCATCCTGAGCAATCTCCTCTCCAACGGCGTCAAGTACAACCGCGACGGAGGACAGCTGCACGTCGAGCTGGATGGAGACGACCGGACGATCCGGCTCGCGGTCCGCGACACCGGCATCGGAATCGGTCCAGATGATGCCGCGAAGCTCTTCGACGACTTCGTCCGCATCAAGAACGAGAGCACGAGGAACATACTCGGCAGCGGGCTCGGCCTGTCGATCGTCAAGAAGATCGCGAAGCTCTACGGAGGGAAGGTCTCCGTGCAGAGTGAGCTCGGCGCCGGGAGCACCTTCACCGTCGTGCTCGAGAGGCGTCCGGCCGAGGCGGCGGCCGACCAGCTCGCCCGCCCGGTCGCCTGAAGCGGATGAGTGCCCCAACCGAGTGTGCCTGCCATCACTCTGCGACCGCGCTCGCCTTCGATATCGCGAGGAAAAGCTCCCGACATGCAGTTAAGCCGAAAGGAAATCCTGAACTGGCTGCTCGCCGAGGATCTTCAGCAGCTGGAGGTCCTGTGGTCGCTCGCCGACCAGACGCGAAAGCGCCACGTGGGCGGCGAGGTACATCTCCGCGGGCTCATCGAGTTCTCGAACGTATGCTCGAGGAGCTGCCTCTACTGCGGGCTCCGCGCGCCGCGCGACGAGCTGCCGCGCTATCGGATGAGCTCCGAAGAGATCCTCGACTGCGCGCGGCTGGCCCGGCGCTGCGGCCTCGGCACTGTGGTCCTCCAGTCCGGGGAGGATGATGCGCTCGATGTCGCATGGCTGGAGGAAGTCGTCAGGAGCATACGGCGCGAGCTCCCGCTCGCGGTGACGCTCAGCGTGGGCGAGCGGAGCGAGGCTGAGCTCCGCCGGCTCCGGGAGGCCGGCGCAGACCGCTACCTCCTGCGATTCGAGACCTCGAACCTCGCCCTCCTCGAGCGCCTGCGCCCTCGGCAGCCCGCCCCGCGGCCGGCGCGCAGGATCGAGATCCTCGGGATCCTTCGCGATCTGGGATACGAGGTCGGCAGCGGAGTGATGATCGGTCTGCCCGGCCAGACTCACGAGGACCTCGCCCGCGACATCGAATGGTTCAGGGCTCTCGACCTCGACATGATCGGCGTCGGTCCCTTCATAGCCCATCCCGAAACGCCTCTCGGCCGCCGTCCAGCGACCTTTCTGGCTCCGGACGGAAAGCAGGCCCCTCCGGAGGAGCTCACGGCCTACAAGGTCCTCGCGCTGACGCGTCTGGCTTGCCCGCTCGCGAACATCCCGGCCACGACGGCGCTCTCCACTCTGGCGCGAGGCGATGGACGGCGGCGAGGCCTGCTGCGAGGAGCCAACGTCATCATGCCCGACATCACGCCGGCGAGATACAGGAGCGCGTACGACCTCTACCCCGGACAGCACGACGCGTCTCCCGACATCCTCCAGGAGTGCGAGCAGCTGGGCAGCATGATCGAGGGCATCGGCCGCACGCTCGGCAGGGGACGTGGGGATTCGGAGAACGCGAAGCGTCGCAGGCATCAACCGCTCACAGCCTGAGCTGAATCCAGGAGACGATCATGGGATCTTCAAGCCTTCTCGAGCCGACACTCAGCCAGGGCGCGGTCGACTTCATCGACAGCGACCGTCTCCACGGCCTGCTCGGCCGGCCGGCCGACGTGCGCCGCGTGAGGGACGTGCTGGCCCGGAGCCTCGCCAAGGAGCCTCTGACGGTCGATGAGACGGCCGTCCTCATCAACGCGACCGATCCCGAGCTGACCGCCGAGATCTTTGAGGCGGCGCGCCGCCTCAAACGTGAGGTGTACGGCAACCGCATCGTCCTCTTCGCGCCGCTCTACATCGGAAACCATTGCATCAACGACTGCACGTACTGCGGATTCCGCCGCTCCAACCGTGACGCGGTACGCCGCACGCTCACTTCCGAGCAGATCCGCGACCAGGTGTCCGCCCTCGAGCGCATGGGGCACAAGCGGCTGATCCTCGTCTTCGGCGAGCACCCCCGCTACGACGCGCGATTCATCGCGAAGACGGTCGAGACGGTGTACGCGACCCGCACCGGGAAGGGAGAGATCCGGCGGGTGAACATCAACGCGGCGCCGCTCGATCACGATGGCTTCCGTACCGTCAAGAGCGCCGGCATCGGAACCTATCAGGTCTTTCAGGAGACATACCACCGCGAGACGTTCGCCGCGGTCCACCCCGCGGGGACGCGCAAGGCCGACTTCCTCTGGCGCCTCGACGCCCTGAGCCGGGCGTACGAGGCCGGCTGCGATGATGTCGGGATCGGAGCTCTCTTCGGGCTCTACGACTGGCGGTTCGAGGTCCTCGGGCTGGTGAGCCACGCGCGGCATCTGATGGAGCGATACAGCTGCGGCCCCCACACCATCAGCTTCCCGCGGCTGCGCCCGGCCTCGGGAGTGCGCATCGACGAGAAGTGGCTCGTCAGCGATCACGACTTCAAGCGGCTGGTGGCAATCCTCCGCCTGAGCGTGCCGTACACGGGCATGATCCTGACCGCGAGGGAGCCCGCTGAGCTGAGGGAGCAGGTGATGGGTTTCGGCGTCTCGCAGATCGACGCGGGAAGCCGCATCGAGATCGGCGGCTACACCGAGGCGGGGGACGCTCAGACCCAGACCCGCGAGAGGGAGCAGTTCGAGCTGGGCGACATCCGCTCGCTCGACGAGGTGATCCGCGGCCTCCTGCGCGAGGACTACATCCCGAGCTTCTGCACGGCCTGCTACCGCCTGGGGCGCACCGGCGAGCACTTCATGGAGTTCGCCATCCCCGGCTTCATCCAGAAGCTGTGCACGCCCAACGCGCTCACGACGCTCCTCGAGTACCTCGTGGACTACGCCTCCCCGCCGACGCGGAAGGTCGGCGAGGCGCTGATCCGCCGGCAGCTCGTGGCGATGCCGGACGGCGATCGCAAGGCGGAGCTGATGCGGCGCCTCGACCGCATCCGAACCACCGATGACCGGGACCTCTACTTCTGAGGGCTTGTCGCTGTGACCGACGCTCGACGACAGACGGCTCCGCCGGGGGCGTCCGCCCGCTGGACGGCTCCCGACGCCGTGATGCGCCCCGGTTTTCCGGACGAGAGAGACACCCTCCATGCTCAAGACGCCCAAGAGTAACCGCCTCCACATAGCCATCCTCGGCCGCCGCAACGCCGGCAAGAGCTCGCTGCTGAACGCTCTGACGCGGCAGCAGGTCTCCATCGTCAGCGAGACCGCGGGAACGACCACCGATCCCGTCGAGAAGCCGATGGAGATCCTGCCGATCGGTCCGGTGCTGCTCGTGGACACCGCGGGCATCGACGACTCCGGCAGCCTCGGCGAGATGCGCGTCTCCAAGACCCGCCAGATCCTCGAGCGGACCGACATCGGCCTCATCGTCGCCGCAGGAGGCGAGTGGGGCGAGCACGAGGAAGAGCTGCTCGAGGAGCTGCTCCACCGCGAGATCCCGGCGATCGCCGTCTTCAACCAGTCCGACAGAGGATCCCCGCCCGTCGAGGTGACGCAGCGGCTAGCTTCCCTCAAGGTGCACTGTGTGGAGACGACCGCGATCCGCGGCACCGGCATCCAGGATCTGCGAGAGGCGCTGATCCGGAGCGTTCCGGAGGAGTACATCAGGAGCCCCTCGATCATCGGCGACCTCGTTCCAGCCGGCGAGCTGGCGGTCCTCGTCGTGCCCGTCGACATGGAGGCGCCCAAGGGTCGGCTCATCCTTCCCCAGGTGCAGACGATCCGCGATCTTCTCGACAGCGATGCCTGCTGCCTCGTGGTGAAGGAGCACGGGCTGCGCGAGGCCCTCGACCGGCTCAAGCGCCCACCGGCGCTCGTGGTGACCGACTCGCAGGCCTTCCTGAAGGTGACAGCGGACACGCCCGCGGAGGTGAAGCTCACGTCCTTCTCCATCCTCTTCGCGCGCCACAAGGGCGACCTCCTCGAGCTGGTGCGTGGGGCCATGGCCATCGAGGACCTCCGCCCCGGAGACCGCGTCCTGATCTGCGAAGCGTGCAGCCATCACCCCATCGGGGACGACATCGGCCGCGTCAAGATCCCGCGCTGGCTCGAGCAGTACGCGGGCGGCTCCCTCGAGTTCCGCCACTACCAGGGGCACGACTTCCCTGCGGACCTCTCCCCCTACCGTCTCGTCATCCACTGCGGCGCGTGCATGCACACCCGGCGCGAGATGCTCGCCCGCATCTCCCGCTGCCGCGAGGCTGGAGTGCCCATCACCAACTACGGAGTCGCCATCGCCTACGCGCTGGGAGTCTTCGAGCGCGCCCTCGAGCCCTTCCCCGATGCGCTGGAGATCTGCCGGCGCCGCGGCGCGGCGACCGCCTCCTGACGCGTCAGAGCCGCGGCCCGGCGGGGAGATGGGCGCTCAGCTTGCGGACCAGCTCCGGCTCCTCGCCGGAGAGATCGACGGTGCTGTCCGGACCCTCCGAGAGATCGTACAGCTCGACGTGATCCGGCCGGCCGTCCCGGATCCTGGCGACGAGGCGATGCGTCGCGCCCCGGATGCTGACGGCGTCCTTCCAGTAGCTCGCGGCGGCCTCCCGCACGGATTCCTGGGTTCCCCTCAGGATGGGAACCAGGCTCTTGCCGTCCAGCGGATGCTCCGTCCTCGTGAACCGCGGCCGGCACAGGTCGACCAGCGTCGGGTAGAGGTCGATCGTCTCGACGAGCGCATCGCAGGACCGGCCGGGCCGGACGAGACCCGGAGCGCGGATCATGAGGACGCTGCGCAGGGCGCGCTCGAAGGGGCTGTGCTTGCCCCAGATCTGCTGCTCGCCCAGGTGCCATCCGTGGTCGCCCCAAACGATGACCACCGTCCTGTCGGCGAGCTTCAGGCTCTCCAGCTCCCGGAGGAGCTTGCCGATCTGCCGGTCCACGTATCGAACGCATGCGAGGTAGGCCCGCCGGGCCTGCATCGTCGATTCCACCGGCAGCGGCCGCTCCGCCGGAAACGGAAGGCGGTACTGGTAGAACTCGCTGCTCGAATGCCAGTAGGGCGACTCGATCTTGCCGGGAGGCGGAAGGGGGACCTCCACGCCGGCGAGCGCTTCCCAATCCTTGCGCGGCGCGACGAACGGAAGGTGCGGCTTGTAGAAGCCCACC
>JAFGKN010000708.1 GCA_016928605.1 Planctomycetota bacterium
GCGTCCTGTCTGCGCGCGGCGAGATCTGTCTGTTACGATAGCCTGGTACGAGCCAGTCTCCGCACGGGCCGGTCCCCGCCGGAGCATCGGCGCGGATCGCAGAGTAGGCATCGCCGTTCCCGGCGTCCGGGATCGTGGAGAAGCCCAGGAAAGGACAGCTCATGAAGATCGCCATCGTCGCCGGCAGCCATCGACGCGAGGCTGAATCGGCTCGCGTCGCCAGGTATCTCGCACAGGAGCTCCAGAAGCTGCAGATCAGCGAAACGTACCTGCTGTCGCTGTCGGGGAATCCCCTGCCGCTATGGGACGAGGAGGTCTGGTCGGGAGGCGAGAAGTGGAAATCATCGTGGGAGCCGATCTCGAAGGAACTGAGCGGTTCGGACGCCCTTGTCGTCGTTGCTCCCGAGTGGTCCGGGATGGTCCCCGCCGGATTGAAGAACTTCTTTCTCCTGTGCAGCGCCGACGTGCTCGCGCACAAGCCGGGCCTGATTGTGACCGTCTCCGCGGGAGTCGGCGGCTCCTATCCGGTGGCCGAATTGAGGATCAGCAGTTACAAGAACACCCGGCTCTGCTACATCCCCGACCATGTGATCGTGCGTAACGTCGGTCAGATGCTGCACGGCGACGAGCCTGCCGACGAGCACGATGAAGCCCTCCGCCGGCGTATCGACTACTCGCTGCGCGTGCTGGTCGAATATGCCGGAGCCCTGCGACGCGTCCGCGAGAGCGGCGTCATCGACCTGAAGGCTTTTCCCTACGGCATGTAGGCGTTCGGCTTGAACATCGGTATGATCTCGCCGAAGGAGGTCATCGACGCCGCTCTGGAGCGAGCCCGAGGTGGCCCGCTCAATCCCCTGGAAGGCTTCGTCCGCCAGATCATCGGTTGGCGCGAGTACATGAGGGGTGTCTATCGGTTGTACGGCCGCCGGCAACGCACGCGAAATTTCTGGAATCATCGCCGCCCGATGCCCGCGGCCGTCTACGACGGCACAACCGGCGTGGAGCCGGTCGATGTGGTCATCCGCCGCGTCCTGCGATACGTTTACTGTCACCACATCGAGCGGCTGATGATCCTCGGAAGCTTCATGCTGCTGTGTGAAATCGATCCGTCGGCGATCTACCAGTGGTTCATGGAGATGTTTATCGACGCCTACGACTGGGTCATGGTTCCCAACGTCTACGGGATGAGCCAGCATGCCGACAGCGGCCTGATCACGACGAAGCCCTATCTGAGCGGATCGAGCTACATCCTCAAGATGAGCAACTTCCGCAAGGGGCCGTGGTGCGGCGTCTGGGATGCTCTGTACTGGCGATTCATCGACCGGCATCGCGAGCTCTTCGCCGGCAATCCGCGGATGTCCGTCATGGTCGCCCAGTGCGATCGGATGGGCAGCCGCCTTGGCGAGCATCTGCGGGTGGCGCAGCAGTTCCTCGCGCGGCTGCACGGAGAGGTCTGATGCAACAAGCGGCCTGCAACCTGATCTTGCTCACGGGAGCGACGGGATACGTCGGAGGTCGGCTGCTGCCCCTCCTGGAGCAGCGGGGCCTGCGAGTCCGCTGCCTTTCCCGGCGTCCCGAAGCTCTCCGCGGGCGCGTGGGCTCGACCACCGAGCTGGCCGCGGGCGACGTCCTCGACGAGGCCACGCTCGCGCCGGTGTTCCAGGGCGTCGACACGGCGTACTACTTCGTGCACTCGATGGGCGCCGATCTCGACTTCGAGGAGCAGGACCGAATCGCCGCGGCCAACTTCGCCCGGGCGGCGCGCGCCGCGGGCGTGCGCCGCATCATCTACCTGGGCGGCCTCGGCAATCCCGAAGAGCCGCTGTCCAAGCACCTTCGCAGCCGCCAGGAAGCGGGCGCCGTGCTGAGGGCGCACCACCCGCAGGTCATCGAGCTTCGCGCATCGATCGTCATCGGCTCGGGCAGCCTGTCGTTCGAGATGATTCGGGCGCTGGTCGAGCGGCTGCCGGTGATGATCTGCCCTCGCTGGGTCCGCGTGAAGGCCCAGCCGATCGCCGTGGAGGACCTGCTCGCCTACTTGCTCGAAGCGCTGGGTCTGCCGGATGGCCCGTCGCAAGTGTACGAGATCGGCGGTCCCGACCAGGTTTCTTACGGGCAGATCATGCAGGAGTACGGCCGGCAGCGCGGGCTGCGGCGTTGGATGATTCCCGTTCCGCTGCTCACGCCCTACCTGTCGAGTCTCTGGCTGGGTCTGGTGACTCCGTTGTACGCCCGCGTCGGCCGGAAGCTGGTCGAGAGTCTCCGCAATCCGACGCTCGTCTCGAGCGACTTGGCCCTTCGGACGTTTTCGGTCCGTCCGCGTCCGGTCTCCGAGGCGCTTGCACGCGCCCTGTTGCAGGAAGATCGCGAGTTCGCGGAGACTCGGTGGTCGGACGCGCTGTCCGCCGCCGGCCCGCCGGCAGCCTGGGGCGGTGCTAGCTTCGGCTCGCGGATCGTCGCTTCGCAAGCGGTGTCCGTCGCCGCACCGCCCGAGCAGGCGTTTGCCCCGATTCGCCGCATCGGGGGGCGGAACGGCTGGTATTACGGCGACTGGCTGTGGTCCCTCCGTGGCTTCCTGGACCTGTTGTGCGGGGGCGTGGGTGTGCGCCGCGGGCGCCGCGATCCGGAGAATCTGCACGTCGGAGATGCGCTGGACTTCTGGCGAGTTGAAGTCTACGAGCCGCCGCACCGTCTGCGTCTATTCGCCGAGATGAAGCTGCCCGGGCGAGCCTGGCTGGAGTTCGAGGTGACCGGGGACGAGCAAGGCAGCACCATCCGCCAGACGGCCATCTTCGATCCGGTCGGCCTGTCCGGCCTGTGCTACTGGTACGGGGTCTATCCCCTGCACGCATGGATTTTCGCCGGCATGCTGCGGAACCTGGGGCGAGCGGCGTCGCGCAGGCCCTTCGAGGCCCGCCCAAAGGATGGCCGCTTGGTGACGTAAAGCATTTCTCGGCCTTCTGTTGCATGGGCAGCCGGGGAGCTGCCGCTGCTGCGATCGGAGCGGATCACCGGCAGCGGGTCGGGAGGCATTCGCTGGAGCCCGAGTCAGCAGGGACTCCGCTGGCGGGCAGCGGGGCTGACCGGGCCCCCGTGCCCGCCGGGTGGGCCGGCGAGACCCTCTCCCTCGCAAATGCTGCGCTGGGGGAGTAAGCTATCTTCCCGGAAGGGCACGGCAGGAACATAGCTCGGAGGTGCGTCATGCTGAGGTTTTCTGTCAGTCTATCGGTGTGGTTGATCGCGGGTGCGGCGCTCGTGAGCTGCACGAAGGATGAAGGTCCGGCCGGCGGAGTGCCGGGCGCCGGCGAGAAAGCTCCCTCGGGGGTCAGCATCCCCGCAGTGGCCGAGCCGGCGGCCGGCGGAGAGAAGGCTCCGGCGGATCTCCCGGATGTCGAGGGAGCCGTCGAGGCCGCCAAGGAGAAGGCCGAGGAAACGGTCGGCACCGTGAAGGCTACCGCGGAGGATGTCGCCGAAGATATCGAGACAGCCACCGAGGAGGTGAAGGAGGAAGCGTCGAAGGCGATGGAGGACCTCGCGAACGTCGCCGAATCCACCTTCAGCCTCGAGAAGCTCAAGGAGACCCTCGGCTCCCTTTCGAGCGAGAACCTGGTCCAGGTGGCGGACAAGCTCATGGCCGCTTTCAAGAACCAGGAGGGGATCGTGAAGGGCCTCAAGGAGCAGATCGCGAGCCTCGGAGTCGCTGACGCTCTCCAGGCCGGCGAGCTCAAGAAGAAGCTCGAGTCCGGGCTGTCGATCCTCGACGGACTGAAGCAGAAGCTGTCGGCCGTGGTCGCGAGCCTCAAGGAGAAGGGCCTCGACGTCTCGAAGTACACGGAGCTGCTCGGCGGTTCGTGACCCGCGGCGAGTCCATCTGCGGGCTCCTCGAGAGACCTTGAGTCGCACGCAGGTCTCTGTAGACGCTGCGCGGGATCGGCCTTCTCATCGCGTCTCTCGGTCCGGCCTTTGGCCGTGAGATCTGACCGCTCGTGGTCGGACACGCGTCGAATCGATCGACCGACCGGTACCGCAGGACCCGGCGGCCGCCGTTTCCGGCTGCGACTCCTCTCCCGATCCACCGATCAGACGAGCTCGACCCGGGCGCGATGCCCGGGAACCCCGGCCAGGTAAGAATCCCGGGTCAACAGCGGCACATCGAGAGCCTCTGCGAGGGCGAGGTACGCCGCGTCGTAGGCGGTGACGTTTGACCGCAGCTCCCAGACTCGGGAGAGCAGGACGTCGTGGGGGTAGCGGAGCAGCGGGACATCGAGGAAGTCCAGCAAGGCCTCTCGACCCCGCTGGGCATCGATCTCTCCCGCGGCCGCGTAGCGCCTCAGGACCTGGGCGATCTCGAGATCGACCAGGTGAGGTGCAGCCAGGGTTTCCTCGTCCGCGAAGAGCCTGCTCGAGATCTTGGGGGAATCGGGCGTCACGAGAAGGACTTCGAGGAGCACCGAGGCGTCGACGACGATCATCGGCTCTCTCGCTCAAGCCGGACCATCTCGGCCGGCGGGCGCTTGGGCCGGACCGGGCTTCTCGCGGCCAGCCTCTCGAGGATCTCCTGGGGGGTGGCGCGCTCGGCGGCTGAGCGGATCTGGGCCAGGAGGTAGTCCGAGAGGGACATTCCAGCCATCGCCGCCCGGGCCTTGAGCTTCCGGTGGAGCTGCTCGGGCACATTGCGGATCTGGATCATGACAGACATGTGTTTCATTCTAAAAACATGTGCGGCACATGTCAACGGCCGCCAGTGCGGGGTTTCACAAATTGAAGCCGTTCAGCGGGGCTGAAGCGGAGCACGCAAAGCCTTGTCCTCTGCGAACGCCGAGCTGCTCCGCTGGAGCGGCGCGCACGGGGATCAGCGGCCGGATGGGCGGTGCGGCCACAGCGAACGCGTTATCCCGGCCCGCTGAGTCCCCGCAGGCGGGCGCATCGCGGTTGGACCGTCATGATGGCTGGATTCGCCATCGACGGCCGGCCGGCGGCGTGACCTTGTACACCCGGACGTTGTCGAAGGCGACGCTGGCCGGGAGTCGGCCTTCATCGATCAGCACTCTACCAGATTTCCCGTCTCGGGCTGAGCACGGGATTCTGAGTCGACGCCCCTGACATCGTTCGGACCTTTGAGCTTTCGAGCACAGAGGTTTCGGCGCGGAGTCGGAGCGTCTGGCATCACCCCAAGTGCAGAATCTCACAGATTCTTGTGCACTCCGGCGGCGCTTTCGGCCGCCAGCTACGCGCAGAATGCTCGACGAGCGATTCCGCCCGGTCGCCTGCGCTTCGCTCCTTGCCGGCGGGCCGAAATCGCTCGCCCAGGCAGCCTTCTCGTGTTCCATTACTAGGGCGAAGATATGCACGACAGCTTGTGAAACCGGGCACGAAGGTTGATTCGAAGCCTTAGTTCGAGTTTGGCACTTTTTAAGCGGGCTGGCCGGCCCTATTCGTGTGCCCAGTGCCTTCGTGGGGTTGAATTCCCGACCCAGTCACAACGCAGGCAACTTAAAAAATCCGGCCGGCCCTTCGGCGATCGCGACGCAGAACCGCCGGCTCCGCAGCCGGCCGAAGCCAGGATGGTCTACTGAAATAGGCTCTCAGCCTGTCGGGGAAACTGGTGGTCGTTACCGAGCGTGGGCTGCGCATGCGTCGATAGGAGACGACGAGGGCTGCC
>JAFGKN010000709.1 GCA_016928605.1 Planctomycetota bacterium
CGCCGCTTGATCGCGCGCACCTGGAAGTAGAGCTGCGGATCGGCCGACGCGAGCCGCGACGCCTCCTCCTCGACCGCCTGCAGCTCGGCGAGCTCGCGCGCGAAGTCCACGCGTCCCTCGCGATGCGCGCAGATCCTCGCGGCGAGCTCGCTGGCCCAGCGGATCTCGTTCCGGATCCTCTCCGGCGTGGGCTGTCCATCGGCCTGGTGGAGCCAGTCGCGCCGCAGGGCCTCCACGGCCTCCTCGCGCGGCAGGTCCCGCGTCGTGGGGGTCTCGGGCCTGATGTACGGCGCCACCGGCTCGTGGCGCACCGGCCGGTGCTCGACTCGCCGGGCCGCATCGAGGAGGACCCGCAGCCACTCCGCGGACGAGCGCGCCGGCGATCCCTGCTCCTCGAGTCTCGCGAGACGGGACGCGATCCGGTCCACCTCTTCCCACTTCCTTCTCTCGTCGGCCGACTGCCTCCGCCACTGACCCTCCGTCAGCGGGCGGTACTCGACGAGAAGCTCAGCGAAGCGCCGCGCCTCGCGCTGCGCGAAGCCATCATCGGGCGCGACGAGATACTCGAGCGGCCCGGCGCCGATCGCTTCACGAAGCGTCTCGCACTCCTGCGGGAAGTCCGCGCTGATCCTCCGCGCGAGGGCCTCGGCGAGATCGCGGTCGAGCTCGATCCCTCCCTCGGCGAGCCGCTGGCGGGCGAGCGCGATGGTCTCGGCGAAGTCCGTCTCGCGGCGGTAGATGCCGGCGAGCGCAGCCTCGACCGCCCGCCCCGCGCGCTCGAGGGCCTCGCGGCCGCTCTGGTACAGAAGCGCGACATCCTCCGGAGAGAGAGCTGCCGCGTGGATCCGCAGGTCGTCGATCTCTCCCTGGAAGTGCTCGCCCGTCCCGCTGCTCGATCCGATGAACGCCGGCGCGCGTACGTCGACAGCCAGCGCGCCCCCGCGGTGAAGCGAGCCGATCTCATCGCCGTCGAGATAGACGCGGTAGCGGTCTCCGTCGAAGGTCGCCGCGCAGTGGTGCCAGTCCCCGTCGAGGAGCCGGGCGGGATCGATCGGCGCGTCGCACTCCGCGTAGCCGCCGACGTTCAGGCCGAGCGAGAGGATCGCCCCTCCTTCCTGGAAGGAGAAGAGCAGGCGGCGCGGGCACTCCTGGCGGAAGATCTCGCGGAAGCCGCGGAGGTCCCGCGGCCTCGTCCATGCGGAGAACGAGATCGCGCCCAGCCCCTCGAGGCGGTCGCCGAGGGAGACCTCGAGCCGGTGCGATCCGCGGAGGTCGATGGCGCCGCCGTGAACGCCGCTCGTGCGGAGAATGGCTCCGCTGCTGCTGCTGCTGCTGCTGCTGCCGCCTCTTTCTCCCCCGGCGCCGACATCCGTCGCCGGCTCGCGCCCCGAGACGTCGCGGATGGGCGCGCCTGCGGCGCGCTCGTTGAACGTCCAGTGGGCGAGGAGCGCAGGGCCGGCCGCCGGCTCGCCTCCGGGCTGCGGCCGCGCCTTCGCGGCGAGCTCGCCGAGACCCTCCTCGCGGATCGCCGCGATCTGGAGCGGCGAGAGGGCGGCGTCGTAGATCCGCAGGTCATCGAGGAGCCCCTGGAAGCATTCGCCCCCGTTCATCGATCCGATGCAGGGCCGCGCGGAGCCGCCGCACGCGATCGTCCCCGGGCGCTCGAGCTCTCCCGCCTGCTCGCCGTCGAGGAAGACGCGCAGGTGCCGGCCGTCGAACGTCGCGGCGCAGTGGTGCCAGCTCCCGTCGAGCAGCCGCGCTGGATCGATCGGCGCGTCGCACTCCACGTACCCGCCGACATTGATCCCCAGGGAGAGGATCGCGCCATCGCCCTGGAACGAGAAGAGCACGCGGCGGTCGCCATCCTCCTTGCGGAAGATCTCGCGGTACTCGCTCAGGTCGGTGGGGAGCGTCCACGCGCTGAAGGTGAGCGCGCGCATCGGCCCTGAGAAGAGATCCCCCTCCAGCTCGAGGAGGTGCTGCCCCGAGAGCGAGAGCGCCCGGCCGAGCACCCCCTCGGTCCTGCCGATGGCCAGCGCGCCGCGCCCCGCGGCGGAGGCATCGCGCCCGCCCTCGCCCGAGTCGCGGCACGCCGCTCCGAAGGGCTCGTCGAAGGTCCAGCGCGCGAGCACCGGAGGGAGGCGAGCGACGGCCGTTTCCCTGTCGAAGGCCGACTCGGGAGTCTGGGGCCAGGCCGAGGCGGCGGAGGCCGCCAGCATCGCAGCGGGTGCGATCCAGTAAAGACGCATCAATCGGATGGCTCCTTGTTTCTGGGATGAGGGCCGCGCTCGGCGCGGTGATCCGGCGGGCGATGATATACCAGCGGCGGCGCCGGCTCGACCGCAATCTAGCGAAAGCGCCATGCGCGGCGCCGGCACGACACGAATCCAGCGACAGCGGTGCGCGCCGCTTCGTTCCAGCGTCCCCGCCCCGGCGCGGATCAGCCGCCGAAGCGGTTCCGGATCACGACCTCATCCGCCTGGAGCTGACCGGGCTTGGGCCAGGCCGGCTTCACTCCCTTGCCGACCGCGACGAACATCGCCACGACGTGATCGTCGGGCAGGCCGATGAGCCTGCCGACCGCGTCGAAGTCGAATCCGTCCATGGGGCAGGAGTCGTAGCCCATCGCCTTCGCGGCGAGCATGAGCGTCTGGGCCGCGATGCCGCAGGATCTCATGGCCTCGTCGCGCTGCACCTGCTCGCGCCCCTCGTAGTACTGCCGGATGGCGGGAAGCAGGAAGTCCTGCACCTCCCTGGGCGCGTTTCGCCAGTAGCGCTCCGGGCTCTTCTCCCACGCCTTCAGGTCGGCGCAGAGAATGATGAGCAGCGATGCTTCGGTGACCTGCGCCTGGTCCCACGCCACGGCGCGGATCTCGTTCCGCAGCGAGGGATCCTCGACCACCACGAACCGCCAGTTCTGGATGTTGAACGCCGTGGGGGCCTGGAGGACGAGGTCAAAGAGCCGCTTCTTCTCCTCCTCGCTCAGGCGAAGGTGGGGATCGTAGTGCTTGACCGCGCGGCGCTGGCGGATGGCATCGAAGGTGTGCATGGTGGGCTTCTCCCCATCGATCGGTGGCTGCTTGAAACCGGCAGCGACAAGGATACCGCGCTGCGCCGCGTTTGCCACCCGTCCCCCGGACGCCGGAGACTTCAAGGCCTGCTCCCCGGCGTCTGTCTCACAGGTCTCCTCCAGCCGATGCGTTGACTCGCTGCCGGGGGTCCGATACGTTGGCGGACGCCGGCAGGCGGCCGATGCGGAAAGCTCGCCGGCGCAGCGGCTGCGCCGGCTGATGAACGAGGCCGTCGCGGCGCGAGACAGGACGGAGGAATTGCTGGACGTCGAGGCTCGATCCTCCGCCAGCGGATGTGATGTGCGACGCGAGCGGCATCCCGGCGCCGGTCGCGAGGTGTCTTCTTCGATGCGGACATGAACCACGTGGAGAGATTCCGGGCGGTGATGGACTGCCTGCCGGTCGACCGGCTGCCGCGCTGGGAGTGGGCCATGTGGTGGGACCTGACGATCGCCGGCTGGCGAGAGCAAGGTTTGCCCGCGCGCCTCGAGAGTGTCTTCGACATCGCGGAGCACTTCGGGCTCGATCCGTACCAGCAGTTCTGGTTCTCCACGACCGACGACACGATCGATGCGGTGCAGCATCACGTCGAGGGCATCGTCTCGGACATGGACGACTACC
>JAFGKN010000710.1 GCA_016928605.1 Planctomycetota bacterium
ACCAGCCACCTGTGCGACAGCGCTCCTTCGAGGATCCCCGCGTACGATCGCCTCAGGCCCTCGATCAGCCTCTCGAACCAGCTCGGGGCTCCCCTCGACCTGCTCCCCAGCCGCTCCTTGCATCCGAGCGCCAGGACGGCCGCCAGGTGCGCCGTCCAGAGCGCGGCCCAGACCAGGGACTGGAGGACGAGCCGCAGCAGCGCCAGGGGGACGATCGCGAGGAAGAGCCAGATGGCCCGCAGCGGCGCGTCCCAGCGCCGCCAGCAGGTGGCGCGGATCCGGCCGATCGCCTGCCGGACGCCCGCCAGCGGGCGGTGCCACCGGAGCAGCCTCCGCAGCACCGGACGCCGCCTCGTCCCTGGCTCTCCGCGGCCTCCCAGCCGGCGGGAGACCATGGCCGGGATGAAGTACAGCGCCACCGCGAGCGAGGCGAGCAGCGAGATGACGACGGTGAGGGCCTGCTCGCGGAAGACCTGGCCGGCGATCCCCTCGACAAAGACGATGGGGAAGAAGACCGCGACGGTCGTCAGCGTGGAGGCGGTGACCGCGGATGCGACCAGCCGCGTGCCCCGCACGGCCGCCGGCCGCGGCGCATCGCCCTCCTGCCGGCAGCGGAAGATGCTCTCCAGCACGACCACCGAGTTGTCCACGAGCATCCCGATGCCCAGCGCGAGGCCGCCCAGCGACATCATGTTGAGCGAGACGGAGCTCTGATCCATGACGATGAACGTCGCCAGGACCGAGAGGGGGATCGACAGCCCCACGGCCAGCGTGAACCAGACGCTGCGCAGGAACAGGTAGAGGACGACGATCGCCAGGAGCCCGCCGGTGATCACCGTGCGGCGCACGTCGTCGAGCGCGCTCTGGATGAAGACCGACTGGTCGGACATCACCTCGAGCCGCGTTCCCTCCTCGAGCCTCGAGGCCAGAAAGGTCGGCTCCTGCGGCCGCAGAGGCTCCGCGCCCGCCGGCCGCTTCTCCTTCGGGGCGCTCGCCTCGCTCTGCTTTCCCTCTCCCGCCTCCGCCGGCGGCGATCCCGCCCGCCCCCGCGCCTCGCGGATCTCCGCGAGCAGCCGCTGCTCGGCCGGAGTGCCGAAGACGCGCTCGCGAACACGGCGCGCGACCTCGACCAGGTTGGCGTCCGCCTCCTTGAAGATATCGATCTTCACGCAGGGGCGGCCGCCGAGCCGGGTGATCACCTCCGGATCCTTGAACCCCATCGAGACCTCGCCCACGTCTCCGAGCCGGATCGGCACCGTTCCGTCGCGGCGCAGGATGATGTCCCGGATCTCCTCCAGGTCCGCGAACTCGTTGACCGTCCGGACGAGCCGCGACTGCTCCCCCTCGTAGAGGATGCCGCTGGAGAGGTTGAGGTTCTCGTCGCGGATCCGCTGGCTGATCAGAGCCATCGTGACGCCCTTCGCGGCGAGCAGCTTCTCGTCGACATCCACGCGCACCTCCCGCTCGAGGCCTCCGCGCACGCGCGCTCCCGCCACCCCCGGGAGGCTCTCGAGCTCCCGCTCGAGCCTGTCCTCGGCCTCGAGGCGGAGGTGGATGAGCGCATCCTCCTGGGAGAGGGGGGATCCCTCTGCCTGGTAGATGCCGATCTGCAGGATGGGATCCAGCGTCGGATCGTAGCGGAGGAACGTAGGCTGGGAGGCCTCGTCCGGAAGGTACGCCTGCGCCACCTTCTCGCGCACCTCGGCGATGGCGAGGCTCATGTCGGTGTCCCAGGCGAACTCGATGATGACATCGGACGCTTCGGCCCTGGAGATCGAGCTGACCCGGCGCAGGTTGCGGACCTGCGCCAGCACCTCCTCCAGCCTCCTCGAGACCCGCGTCTCCACGTCGATCGGGGCGGCGCCGGGATACTCCGTCCGCACGGTCACGGACGGGTAGGTGATATCGGGCATCAGGTTCCGGGGGAGGCGCTCGAAGGAGATGACGCCGAAGAGCGCGATCGAGAGCACCACCATGGTCACCCCCACCGGCCGGCGGGTCGCCAGCGCGGTCAGGCCGCGGTCGTCATGGGCTCCTGGGGAGGGAAGGGTCACTCTGCGGTTCTCGCGCAAGGGAGACGAAGGCGGCCGGGCGGACAGGCGGTCGCGCCGCACGCGGCGGCAGCGGCGCCGGGGCGGGGAGGCTCCGGGCCTCTACGGGGATCCGCTCTCCGCACCGGACACCACGTCGACGGGATCGCCGTGCTTGAGGTTGTTCCCCACGAGCACCAGCTGGCCGTCCGCCGGATCTCCCGGCCGGCCCTCGCTGTCGACGAGCCCCCCCACCTCGATGAAGCTCCGGCTCGAGTATCCCGGCTTGAGGACGTACCGGTGGGCGATGCCATCGCGCACGAGGAAGACGATCGGCTCCTGATTCTCGTACGTGACCGCCTTCTTCGGCACCAGGACCGCATCCGTGTGCGTGTCGAGGATGACCTCGCCGCTGACGAACATGCCGGGCCTCAGAAGGCCGCCGTGCTCTCCGATCTCGACGATCACGCGCACCGTGCCCGTGCTCTTGTCGATCACCGGATTGATGACCGCGACCGATCCCTCGAACTCGCGTCCGGCATACACCTCGCTCGTGATGCTCACCCTCTGGCCTTCCTCGAGCCGGCTCAGCTCCCTCTGGGGGACATGGAGCCGGGCGCGGAGATGGTCCGGATCGACGACGGTGAAGACCGGTGCCGCGAGGCTCACGGTCTCGCCCGGATTCAGGTCGAGCTCGCTGATGTACCCGTCGATCGGCGATCGGATCACGGAGCGCTCCAGGTTGAGGCGGGCCGTCTTGACGTCGACGTCCGCCAGCCTCATGCTCTGCTCGGCCTGGTCCCGCTCGAGCTTCTTCTTCTCGATGGAGAGCCGCGCGGAGCGGAGATCGATCTCCCGCTGGTCCCTCTCGTAGCGCTTCGCATCGAGCTGCTCGGGCGAGACGATGTCGACATCCTCGGCGGAGAGCGCGCTGAGCCGCTCGAACTCGCGCTGCGACTGCTCGAGGAGCAGCTGTCGCTGCTCGATCTGCGCCTGCGCCTCGTCGACCGCCAGCTTGGCCTGCTCGAACTGGGTCGTCTTCTGCTCCAGGAGAATCGCCCGGTTCTGCTCGGCGAGCGCCGCGTCATCGTCCTTGAGGCGGATCACCGGATCCTCGCTGCTCACGCGGTCGCCCTCGCGGACGAGCACGCTCACGATGATGCCGGAGACCTCCGGATAGACGTCGGCGGAGCGAACAGCCTCGAGGTCCGCCGCGACAGAGAGCCGGCTTTCGATGTCCCCGCGGCTGAACTCGCCGAGGCTCACGATGACCTTCGGCCGGCTTTCCGAGCCCTCCGGCGCGGTGCTGGGTCCCGACGCCGTCTCCCCCTTGGAAACGCCGCACCCGGCAAGTGTGCCGCAGAGGAAGAGCAGCGAGATGCTGATCCAGCCCTTGATGCGCCAGCTCATGAGTGTCACGTTGCCTCGATACCCATCATACAGCCATCTGGAGCAGCTCACCGATATCATCTCGAACGCGCTCCAGCTCCTGGTCGGTCAGCTCCGGGTTCTCCACCCAGTGGACCCGCGCCGGGCTCTCCCTCTCGGAGAGTCGGAGCCACTCGCGACCGTTTTCACTGGCCGAGGACTCGAGCAGCAGCCGCTTCTTCCGGATCAGGAGGAGAGCCAGCACGAACCGCAGGTTGCGCCTCTGGATGGGGAAGAGCTTGCGGGCTCTCTCCGCGGCCTCGCGATCGCCGCCATCGGCGCTCGCCTCTCCGTCCTCCACGACCGCCGCGTCATCCGGCGGCTGCGCGCCCGCATCCTCTCCGCCGAGGCGCCGGAAGAAGCCCAGCACCACGTCGGCGTCGAACCGCACCCGCGGGGCCGCCTCCGCCGCCGCCTCCGGCCTCCGCGTACGCCAGAAGGCGTAGTACTCGCCGGCCGCTGGGAGCCCTCCGGCGTCCCCCTCGCGATGCCCCGCCGCGCGCGCCGCCGGGGGCTCCCCCTCGAGGCCGTTCGAGCCCGGCTCCGGCAAGCCGGGATCCCGCCGAGCCCGGAGCCAGCACCGCTCGCAGAAGTCCTTGCGGGCAAAGACCTCCCCGCCGAAGACGACCGCGGAGTAGTAGTGGGCGCCGCACGCGATCTCCCGCTCGCAGCGGCCGCACCGGTGGCTCGATGTCTCGATCTGGTACTTGGACTCGACCAAGGATGATCAGCCGCATCCGGCTGCCTGAGAGCCATGATCTGGGCGCGACACTGCGACATTGTAGAAGGGGCGCCCCGCGAATACAACCGCGCGGCACGCACGGCGCGCGGCGGCAGCGCGGAGCCGAGTCGTCGAGGCTTCCCCCTGGAGGGGGCCGGGGAGGATGACTATAATCCCACCGGTCCCTGCTGCGGCGATCCGCTCGCCCGCCGGCAGTTCCCGCGTCGGGATCCAACCGGCCGACCCGCGAAGAGAAGCCCGGCGGCGCGGTGCAAGGCATCGGCCGCCCAGGAAGCGAAGAGAGCCCATGGCCCGAGTCCCCGGCTTCGTCCACCTGCACGTCCACAGCCATTACAGCCTCCTCGACGGTGCGATCACCGTGAGCCGTCTGGTCGACGCGGCGCGGGAGTTCGGCATGCCGGCGCTGGCGCTCACGGACCACGGAAATCTCTTCGGATGCATCGAGTTCTACCGCGCCTGCCGGGACGCCGAGATCAAGCCGATCATCGGCATGGAGGCCTACGTGGCGCCCCGGAGCCGGCTGGAAAAGAAGCGGTCGACCGGCAGCGCGTTCTTCCACTTCATCCTCCTCGCCCGTGACGAGGAGGGCTACCGCAACCTCATCCGCCTCTCATCGCTCGCCTACACCGAAGGCTTCTACTACCGCCCCCGCATCGACAAGGAGATCCTGAAGGCCCACTCGCGCGGCCTGATCGGCATGAGCGCCTGCCTCTCGAGCGAGATCAACCGCGCGGCGCTGAACGGGACGGAGGAGGAGCTGCGGTCGCTGATCGAGATCTACCGCGACCTCTTCGAGCCCGGCTGCTTCTTCCTCGAGATGCAGCGCAACGGCCTCCCCGAGCAGGAGCGGATCCTGGAGAAGATCCCCCCCCTCGCCAAGGAGTACGGCCTGCCGCTCGTCGCCACCAACGACATCCACTACCTGCGAAGGGAGGACGCGCGCGCCCAGGAGATCCACCTCTGCATCAACACCGGGCAGACGATGGACGACAGCGACCGGATGCGGTTCAGCTCCGATCAGTTCTACTTCCGCAGCAGCGAGGAGATGTACCGCAACTTCGCCGAGTTCCCCGAGGCGCTCGAGAACACGCTCCGAATCGCGGAGATGTGCAATCTGGAGATCGATTTCAAGAAGAAGCACCTCCCGCGGTTCGAGCTGCCCCCCGAGGAAGAGGATCCGGAGGCCTTCTTCCGACGGCTCTGCGAGGAGGGCTGCCGCGAGCGCTATCCGGACTTCGACGCCCGGGAGGATCTCCGCCGGCGTCTGGAGCACGAGATCGCCGTGATCGTCCAGACGGGGTACGTGAGCTACTTCCTCATCGTCTGGGACTTCATCCGCTACGCCCGCAACAGCGGCATCCCGGTCGGGCCGGGCCGCGGGTCCGCCGCCGGCAGCGTCGTGGCGTACGCTCTCCGGATCACGGACATCGACCCGCTGAAGTACGACCTCCTCTTCGAGCGGTTCCTCAACGCCGACCGCGTCTCCATGCCCGACATCGACATCGACTTCTGCATGGAGGGGCGAGAGAGCGTGATCGACTACGTCCGCCGCAAGTACGGAGCCGACCGCGTCTGTCAGATCGCCACCTTCGGCACCATGGCAGCCCGCGCGGTGATCCGCGACGTGGGACGCGTGCTCAACGTGCCGCTGTCGGAGGTCGATGCGATCACCAAGAAGATCCCCGCCGGCCCCAAGGTCAAGCTGAGGGAGAGCCTCGAGAAGGACGGCGATCTCCAGAAGCTGTCCCGCGAGGATGCCAGGATCGCGGAGCTCTTCGACCTGGCCCTGCGCCTCGAGGGTCTGAACCGGCACTGCTCCAGGCACGCCGCGGGAGTCGTCATAGGCGACCAGCCCCTCATCGACACCGTCCCGCTGTGCCTCGTCGGCGAGGACATCGCGAGCCAGTGGACGATGGAGGACCTCGAGCATGTCGGGATGCTGAAGATGGACTTCCTCGGCCTGCGGACGCTGACGGTGATCGACAGGTGCATCCGCGAGATCGAGAAATCGTGCGGCCTCCGCGTCGACATCTCCGCGGTTCCACTCGACGATCCGAGGACGTACGATCTGCTCTGCCGCGCGGATACCGTCGCCGTGTTCCAGCTCGAGTCGAAGGGCATGCGCGACATCCTCCGCCGGATGAAGCCCGATCGGTTCGAGGACCTCATCGCCATCCTCGCGCTCTACCGGCCGGGACCCATCGAGGGAGGGATGATCGACAAGTACGTCGCGCGCAAGCACCGCGAGGAGCCCATCGAGTACGACCACCCCGTCCTCGAGCCGATCCTGGAGGAGACCAACGGCGTCATCCTCTACCAGGAGCAGGTGATGAGGATCGCCAACCAGCTCGCCGGCTTCACCCTCAACGAGGCCGACAGCCTGCGCAAGGCGATGGGCAAGAAGCTCCCGGCGATCATGGCGGAGTACAAGGAGAAGTTCGTCGGCGGGGCGGTGGCCCAGGGCCACGACCGGTCGAAGGCCGCTCACATCTTCGACCTGATCGAGTTCTTCGCCGGCTACGGGTTCAACAAGTCGCACTCGGCGGCGTACGCCCTCATCAGCTACCAGACGGCCTATCTCAAGGCCAACCATCCGACGGAGTTCATGGCCGCGGTGATGACCTGTGAGATGTCCAGCACCGACAAGATCGTCGAGTGCCTCGAGGAGTGCCGCCACCTCGAGATCGAGGTCCGCCCCCCTCACGTCAACCACTCCGAGCGGGGCTTCTCGGTGGCCGAGGGCAAGATCTGGTACGGGCTGGCGGCCGTGAAGGGGCTCGGCGGCAAGGTCGCTGACTCGATCGTGAAGGCGCGGGCGGCCGAGGGGCCCTATCGGTCCCTCTTCGACTTCTGCAGCCGCGTCGACGGCCAGGCCGTGAACAAGGCGACTCTCGAAAGCCTCGTCTTCTGCGGTGCCTTCGACTGCTTCGGCCAGCACCGCTCGCAGCTCGCGGCATCGATCGAGTCGGCGATCGCCCGGGGCAGCGACGACCGGCGCGACCGGCGGGCCGGCCAGAAGACCCTCTTCGACTACATCGACGAGAAGAACCGGGAGGCGAGCGGAGAAGCGGACTCGGGCCGGGCCGGCCTGGACGAGACGTATCCCGACATCCCCGAGTGGAACGATGCGGAGCTCCTCTCGCGGGAAAAGCGGTCTCTCGGCTTCTACCTGAGCGGACACCCCCTCGCGCCGCTGTTGCCTCTCGTCCGCAAGATCACCAAGCACGAGCTGGACGCCGTCCAGAAGCTGCCGGCGGGCACCGATCTGACCGTCGGCGTGCAGGTGGCGAAGATCACCAAGAAGGTCTCCAAGCGCTCGGGAGATCTGTTCTGGATCCTGCTCGTCGAGGACCTGAAGGGATCCCAGGAGATCTTCGTCAACCGCGAGCTCTACGATGAGTGCAGCGACTGCATCCGCGAGGAGGAGCTGGTCCTCCTGCGCGGGAAGATCAAGTACACCGACACGACGCCGTCCCTGCGCGTCTTCGAGATCCTGCCGCTCGAGAAGGGTGTCGAGAAGCTCACCCGGGATCTCAGCGTGGTCATCCCCGTCGATCCACCCCGCGAGGCGGAGGACAGGCTCTTCCGGCTCAAGTCCGTCCTCGCCGAGCACCGCGGAAGCTGCCCCGTCTATATCGTGCTGAGCGGCAGCGGCGGATCGCGCACGATCCTCCAGGTGGGCGCGGACCTCTTCGTGGAGCCCCGCCTGGAGCTCATCCGGCGCCTGGGGACAGTCTGCGGAGACGAGAACCTCCATCTCAACCGCATGGGAGCCCGGAGGTGAAGGATCTCATCACCGAGAAGGACCTTCCCTCCCCCGCCGGAGAGTTCCTGCGCCGGCAGCTCGACCGCTGCCGGGAGGCCGTCGAGCAGGCCGCGCTGCGAGCCGGCCGCGACGCCGCGGAGATCCAGACCATCGCGGTGACCAAGTACGCGGACGCGGATGTCATCGAGATCCTCTTCCGCCTCGGCGTCCACGATTTCGGCGAGAACCGGGTGCAGGAGCTGCTGCGGAAGACGGATGCCCTCGCGCACTGCTCCGGAGCGCGGTTTCACCTCATCGGCCACCTGCAGCGGAACAAGGTCGCGAAGGCGCTCCCCCGCTGCGCGTCGATCCACTCCGTCGATTCGGTCCGCCTCGTCGAGGAGATCCGAGCCCGGATCGAGGCGCGCGGAGACACGGTTCCCGATCTGTACGTCGAGGTGAACATCTCCGGGGAAGCTCGAAAGACGGGGGCGGCGATGGAGGAGACCGCGGCCATCCTCGAGTCGGCCACGCAGGCGGACTCGCTGCGGGGGGCCCTGAGAGGCCTGATGGGCATGGCTCCGTACAGCGACGATCCCGAGGAGTCGAGGCCCTTCTTCCGGAGGCTCCGCGAGATGCGCGACGAGCTGCAGCGCCGGCGGCTGCTGCCCGCCGACGCCGGGCTCTCCATGGGGATGAGCGGAGACTTCGCCGTGGCCGTCGAGGAGGGCGCGACGGTCCTCCGCATCGGGAGCATGCTCTTCGAGGAGGAGTGACTCTTGGACACGCGCCGCTGCGCTGCAACCCGGCAGCTCCCCACGAGGGAGATGCCGCCCGAGCGGCAGCCGGGATGGCTCTCCGCGCGCCGGCCTGGAGCGCAGCGCTCTGGCCTGGCATCGCCGGCTTCGCCCCGGAGGCGGCGATGACGCTCCCCCGCCTCGCCGCCGAAGGAGACGCGGTGGTGCTCGCGGTGCGAGCGGCGCCCGGATCGTCCCGCGATCGCGTGATGGGCGTGCACGCGGGAGCGCTCAAGGTCGCGGTCGCGGCCGCTCCCGAGAAGGGGAAGGCGAACCGAGCGATCATCGCGCTGCTGGCGAAGGCGCTCGGCGTGCCGCGCTCGCGGGTCGTCCTCCGCTCGGGCGAGACCTCTCGCGACAAGACGGTCCTCATCCTCGGAGCGACGATGGACGTCGTGCGAGAGAAGCTGCGAGCGCTGCTCGAAGCACCGTAGAGGCTGGCCGGCACGGGTCGTCACGCGGATCCGCACGGATCGATGCGGCCCGCACCGGCCGAGACATCAGGAGAGAACCCACATGAGCTCGAAAGGTCTCAAGGAGAGGATCGACGCGGCGGTCGAGGCGGTCCGCGGCCGCACCTCGCTCCAGCCGGAGGTGGGCATCACGCTGGGGACCGGGCTCGGCGGCCTGGTCGAGGAGATGGAGATCGACTGCCGCATCCCCTACGCGGAGATCCCCGGATTCCCCCACCCCCGCGTGATGTCCCACGAGGGTACGCTGATCCTCGGCGCTCTGGCCGGCCGGCCCGCGGCCGTCCTCGAGGGGCGCTACCACGTCTACGAGGGCTACACCCTGGAGGAGATCACCCTGCCGGTGCGGGTCCTGAGCGCTCTGGGCGTGACGCTGGCCATCTTCTCGAACGCCGCCGGCGGGCTCAATCCCCAGTTCGAGCGCGGCGACATCATGCTCGTCACCGACCACATCAACCTGATGGGAATCAACCCCCTCATCGGCCCCAACGACGACCGCCTCGGCCCCCGCTTTCCGGACATGTCGCAGCCGTATCACCGGGAGACGACCGCTCGGCTGGAGGAGCTGGCCCTCGAGCTGGGGATCCGGACGCGCCGCGGCGTCTACGCCGCCCTGACGGGCCCCTCCCTCGAGACCCCGGCCGAGTACCGCTTCCTTCGGCTGATCGGAGCCGACGCCGTGGGCATGTCGACCGTCCCCGAGGTCATCGTGGCCGTCCACTGCGGGCTGCGCGCGATCGGGCTCTCCTGCATCACCGACCTCTGCCTCCCCGACGCCCTCGAGCCGGTGAAGATCCAGGAGATCCTGCGAGTCGCCGCGGAGGCCGAGCCGAAGATGAGGCGCCTGGTCACGGCTCTCGTGCGCACACTGTGAGATCGGCGGAACTTTCCTTGCATTCCCTCGCTCGACGTACGATATAAGGGAACCCGATCTCCGGCTCCCGGGAGCCGGGAAGGCCCCGCGAAGGGCGCGGGCGCCTGCCCCTCGAGAGCCTTTCCGATAACGAAGGAGCGTCATGCACACGAGCCACATGCAGACTTTCGAAGAGCGCCGGCGTTGGCCCGTCCAGCCGGGGGATCCGCGAGCGGACGACGAGGAAGAGGAAGAGGAAGAGGAAGAGGAAGAAGAGGAGCAGGAGCCGGAGAGAGGAGATCCGCGGCACCGGATCTCCCCCATCGCCTACGACCTCCTGAAGAAGGACCGCTCGGTGATCATCTCGGAGGATGTCTCCCCCAAGCTGACCCAGCGCCTCCTCACCTCGCTCCTCTGGCTCGACTCCCAGAGCCAGGAGCCCATCCGTCTCTACATCAACACCCCCGGCGGATCGGCCGACGACGGATTCGCCATCCACGACATCATCCGGTTCATCCGCTCGCCGGTCGACGGGATCTGCGTCGGCCTCAACGCCAGCGCGGGAAGCCTCATCCTCCTCGCCTGCGAGAAGAAGCGGCGGGTGGCGCTGCCCAACGCGCGCATCATGATCCACCAGCCCTCCGGCGGAGGGCGCGGGACGTCCTCGGACATCGAGATCACCGCCGAGCAGATCCTCAAGCTCCGGCACAGAGCCAACGAGCTGATCGCCGCCGAGACGGGTCATTCCGTCGAGCAGGTGGAGAAGGACACGGATCGCGACTACTGGCTCACGGCCGACGAGGCTCTGCAGTACGGGCTGGTGAACCGGATCATCACCGGCATCGGAGACCTGCTCTGACATGGAATCCGAGAGGCCGCCGCGCCTGGGGGTGCTCTTCTCGGGCGGCGGGCGCACGCTCGAGAACCTGGCCCGCGAGGCTGCGCAGGGCTCCCTGCCGCTCGAGATCGTCGTCGCCGTGAGCAGCCACCGCGAGGCCGCGGGCATCGAGCGGGCGCGCTGCGCGGGCATACCGACGCACATCGTCGACTTCCGGGAGTGCCGGCAGGGCTTCTCGGAGCGCATCACGGGCATCCTGGAAGAGGCCGAGGTGGACTGGATCGCCCTCGCCGGCTTCATCCGGTACTACGACTTCCCCGAGAGGTGGAACGGCCGAGTGCTCAACATCCATCCCGCTCTCCTGCCCGGCTTCGGAGGCAAGGGATTCTACGGCGAGCGGGTGCATCGCGCCGTGCTCGAGTCGGGCGCGCGGTTCTCGGGCTGCACGGTTCACTTCGCCAGCCGCGAGTACGACAGCGGGCCGATCATCCTCCAGCGAGTGGTCCCCGTCATGGACGATGATACGGCCGACTCCCTCGCCCACCGCGTCTTCGAGGAGGAGTGCAAGGCCTATCCAGAGGCGCTGCGGCTCTGCATCTCGGGACGGGCCATCATCGAAGGCGGCCGCGTCCGCATCCGCTCAGAGGACTCCGTGACCTGACCGCGGACGCGCGGAGGCAGACTCCGGGGCGGCGTCGTTCCGCGCGGCGGGGATATCGCCGTGCGGACCCGCATCACCCCCGCCGAGCTTCGCGGAGCTGCGTCCACCAGCTCTTCCACTCGGAGACTTCCTTGAACGATCGGCCTGTCGCGTCCCTGAGGAAGATCAGGGCGAGCCGCTGTCGCGTCGCGTCGAGATCCTCGACGTGGTCCATGAGGATCTCGACCAGCTTCTCGTTGAGGATCGGGTCCTTCTCCCCCGCCCAGACGCTGAGCTGGCCGCCGATCAGGAAGTCCTCGGCCTGGTCGAAGACGAGCGCAGCGACCAGCCGCTTGAGGGGCTCCGCGTCTCCCTTTCTCTTCGCCGGCGGCAGGACCCAGAACTCCGCGGGCACGATGTGGATGGAGATGTTGTCCTCCTTCTGCCCCTCGAGCTCCCAGCGGACGGGGCGGAACTTGCCCTCGATCTGGACGCGGGCCACAGCTCCCATCAGCGGCAGATCCTTGTCGACCTGCACGGAGACGCCCTCTGTCCAGGTCTCCCCCGAGGCGATCTCGATGCCTTTGTCCGCCCGCTGCGTCGCGAGGATGATCTTCTCCAGGTGGGTCGAGCTGCTTCCGTCCAGCGTGCGGACGGTGCGGAGCACCTGGAGCTCGCCGAGCACTCCGCGCTCCAGATCGATCCTGGCGGGGACGGCGGTGCGGTTGATCAGCCGGAAGACGACCTCCGGCTCCTCGCCGACCTCGTAGAAGATCCTGTCCGCATCGATGCGCGGCTCCAGCCTCTCGGCGGCCATGCGCTCGCGGCACTGCCGCGCCATCCGCCGGAGCTCCCAGGCGATGGGCGAGTCCTTGTCGAGGCAGAGCAGGGCTTCGACGATCTGCCGGGCCTCGCGGTACCGGCCGCCCTGGACGAGGCTCCTCGCCTCCAGGAACTTGCGGTGGAAGAAGTCCCCCACCTTCGTGTCGCGGAGGAAGAGCGGCTGCTCCGGAGGCCGTCCCCCGGACTCCTCGATGATACTCCGCAGCAGGGACTCCACCCGATCAGCCTCGAAGCGCATCCGCTGGACCCAGTAGCGGAGCTGCGGCACGACCGCCCGGCCCGCCATCATCAGGATGTTCTCGCCGCGTCGGCTCCGCGACGCATCGGACGAGAGGAGGTCCTGGAGCGCCTGCCGGACGGTCGGCGACGGCGCCTGCATCCCCGCCTCGCCGCCGCCGCTGGCGGGCTCCTCCGTCGCCGCCGGCTCGTTCGTCTCTTCCCGCGCCAGCGGCTCGCTCAGCTCTTCGAGAGCCCCGGCGCGGGAGCCCGCGCCCGGCCCCCAGAGCCACAGGAAGGCGGCGAGCCCGATGAGGGCGAGCCCGCCCGCCAGCCACCAGCGCGCGGTCGGTCGTCGAGCGTTCAACTGCATGGGCCTCCGCGGCGCCCGCGCGGGCGCCTCCAGCTCCGTCGTCGGCGGATTCTCCAGGCGGAGTTGAATCTTCTCAAGCCGCGGCAGCCGCGGCGCGCGGCGGCGAGCAGGCGGAGGTCACTGTCCCCGGCCTGCGCGGGCGCGGGCTCCCGCGACGCGACGGCGCCCGCGCGCCTCCGCCGGATCACGCCTGCACTTGCTGCGGCTCGCCGCTCCCGGCGTCCGCCGCGGAGTCCTTTCCGGAACCACCGGGCTCTTCCGCCTCGCCGCCTTCCCCGGAATCTCCCTCCGCCGCGGCGTTCGCTTCCTGGGCGGCGGAGATCTCCTCTTCGTCTCCCTCGCTCTCGTCGCTCGCGGTCTGGGACTCGAGCTCGGCCGCCAGATCCTCGCGATCCTCGTCGGTGACGTCCTTCAGACTGAGGCCGATCTTGCGGTTGTCCGGATCGACTTTGATGACCTTGATATCGATGAACTGGCCGACGCGGACCACCTCCTCCGGCGAGTTGACCTTGCGGTCCGCCAGCTCGGAGATGTGGAGCAGACCTTCGAGGTTCTCCTCCAGCTCCACGAAGACGCCGAAGTTGGTGATCTTGGTCACCCGGCCCCGCACGACGCGGCCGATGGGATAGCGGTCCGGAATCGCCTGGTTCCAGGGATCGTCCTCGAGCTGCTTGAAGCCGAGGGCGATGCGCTTGCGCTCCTGGTCCACCTGGAGGACCATCGCCTTGACGGTCTCTCCCTTCTTGACGACCTCGCTGGGGTGGACGACCTTGCGCGTCCACGACATGTCCGCGACGTGAAGCAGGCCGTCGATGCCGTCCTCGAGCTCCACGAACGCGCCGTAGTTGGTCAGGTTCCTGACCTTGCCCTCGATGATCGTCCCGATCGGGTACTTGTCCTGGACGAGGGTCCACGGATTGACCTCGACCTGCTTCATCCCCAGGGAGATCTCCTGCTTCTCCTTCTTGATCTCCAGGACGACGACCTCGATCTCGTCGCCGATGGAGACCACCTGGTTCGGATGGCTGATGCGCTTCGTCCATGACATTTCGGAAATGTGCACGAGCCCCTCGACTCCCGGCTCGAGCTGCACGAAGGCTCCGTAGGAGAGGACGTTGACGACCTTTCCGTGGATGCGCGATCCGACCGGGTACTTCGTCTCGATGTTGGCCCAGGGGCTCTCCTCCTTCTGCTTGAGCCCCAGCGAGATCCGCTCCTTATCCTTGTCGACCTTGAGCACCTTGACCTCGATCTCGTCGTCGATCTTGAGCACCTCCGACGGATGGTTGATGCGGCCCCAGCTCATGTCGGTGATGTGGAGCAGACCGTCCAGGCCTCCGAGATCGACGAACGCCCCGAACTCGGTGATGTTCTTGACGGCGCCCTTGCGGATCTGGCCCACCTCGATGTCCTCGAGGAGCTGCCGCTTCTGGGCCTCGCGCTTCTCCTCGATCAACTTGCGCCTCGAGACGACGATGTTCATCCGGGACTCGTCGATCTTGATGATCTTGCACTCGAGCTCCCTTCCGATGAACTCGGAGATATCCCCGGTCCGGCGGATGCTGATCTGCGAGGCCGGCAGGAAGACCGGCACGCCGATCTCGATGAGGAGTCCGCCCTTGATCTTCCGCGTCACCTTGCCGCGGACGACGTCGCCCTCCTTGTACGTGGAGATGACCCGCTCCCAGCCGCGGATGCGGTCCGCCTTCCTCTTCGAGAGGGCGATGATCCCCTCCTCATCCTCGACGGCCTCGAGGAGGACCTCGACGCTGTCCCCCTCCTTCACTTCCTGGGGGCTCTCGAACTGCTCCAGAGGGATGATTCCCTCGGACTTGTATCCGACGTCGACGATGGCCTCGCCGTTGAGGATGTTGACGATCCGGCCCGTCAGGATGCTGTCGAGCTCGAAATCGCGAACGGACTCGTTGTAGACGCTCTCCATGTCGCTCCCGACGCCGGCCATCATCTGATCGACCTGCTGATCGAGCTCGTCTGAAGAGATTTCGAACTTCTTGATGAGGGGATTCTTGGACATATGTACCGAACGACCTTTTCCGGCCTTCCCGCGAGAGAAGGCTCTACCCTGAGACGCTGTGCTCTGCGCGGACAGGCTGCCGCCGGCTCACGGCCGGCCTCCCGCCGCTGAACCCGTCGAAACGTGGGGGGAGGGAGACCCTACCCCCGGCCCAGGATGCCGCCCCGGCCAGCTCGGACCGAGATCCTCTCCGCCGAGCTCCTCGCGCCCCAGGGACTCCATGGAGCAGCGCAACCGGCCCAGGAAGGCATCCACCGATTCCTTGTTTTCGTCGTAATGGAGCGGATTTCCAAAAAAAATCCTTACCGGACGGCACTGGAAGAGCTTCTTGTGCCGCGGCCAGCACTCGTAGCTCCCCACGACCCGCACCGGGACCACCGGTGGCGCCCCGCTGCGGCGGACGATCAGACCGATGCCGCGGCGGAGGGGCGCCAGGTAGCCGTCGCGCGACCGCGTCCCCTCGGGAAAGAGGAGCAGCAGCCGGCCGGCGGCCAGGATCCTCACGCAGACGTCCACGGCCTGTCTGGCAGAGACGCTCTCGCGGGCCACGGGGACCGTATCGACCGCCCGGATCAGAGCACCGAGCCCCGGGATGCGGAAGAGGCTGTCTCGAGCCAGGTAGCAGCACCGGCGCGTGAAGGAGGAGCCGATGAGCACCGGATCGAGGAAGCTCGCGTGGTTCGACGCGAGAATCGCCGGGCCCTCTCCGGGAACGCGGTGTGCGCCGTAGACCCGGGCGTCGAAGAAGATCGTCATGGCGATCCTCGCCATGTACGAGAGCAGCGCGTAGAGCAGCCCTTCCGAGAAGCCCCCATCCCCCGTCCGGACGGGGCAGCGCTCCGCTTCCCCGCGCCGCCGCGGAGCCGCAGCCCCGGGACCGCCGCTCCGGCTCTCCGCGCTCGATTCCGTAACGCTCACCGCCGAGATCTCTCACCCGCTGTCTCTTTCCAGGATCCGTCCGCTCGGCCCCGGCGCATCGACCGCCATGCGGGCGAGCACTTGGCCAACCACCTCGTTCACGCTGAGCAGGCTCGTATCGATCACGATCGCCCCCTGCGCCATCCGGAGCGGAGCGTGCTCCCTCGTGCGGTCGCGCTCGTCGCGCGCGCGGATCTTCGCCAGGAGATCTTCGTAGTCGCTCTCGCGCCCGTGAGCCAGGTTTTCCTCGTGCTGGCGCCGCGCGCGCTCCTCGACACTGGCATCGAGATAGAACTTGTAGCCGGCGCCGGGAAAGATCACCGTGCCCATGTCCCGCCCCTCCGCGACCACGCCATCGGGCTCCGCGAAGGCTCGCTGGAAGTCGACGAGGAGCGCGCGATATCCCCCGTCGTTCGCGATGCGATGCACCTGGGATGTCACATCGTGGTCCTTGAGCCTCGACGTCACGTCCCGCCCGGCGCAGAGGACGCGGAGCAGAGGCGGATCATCCGCCGCTCCTCCCTCCGGCTCCTCGACGAACCGCAGGTCGAGGCCGCGCACGACCTCCTCCACGAGATCGCGGTCGCCGAAGTCACCGCCTCGTTCCATCATGAGAAGCGTCACCGCCCGATAGATGTAGCCCGAGTTGAGGTACGGAAGCCGCAGGGCCCGCGCGACGCGACGCGCCACCGTGCTCTTTCCGGCGCCTGCCGGACCGTCGATCGTCAGGATCATCAATGCTGCGGCGATCTCCTCGGGCTCGTGTGGGACTCCAGGGAAAAGGATGACCCTACCACCCGCTCAAGTCTCTATCAAGTCGAAAGTTGGAAGCGGGGGGCAAGGCTGTCAGGCCGACTCGCCGGCCGGCGGAGGGGAGTCGATCTGGACGAGCCGCGAGGAGGATCCGCCCCCGGCCGCTCGGTCCGCGCCGGCTGCCGCAGGCGGCAGCGCCCGGTTGAGGCTCCCGCTGCGGAAGCCCTCCAGGTCGACCGTGGCATAGAGGAAGCCCGCCGCGCGGATCCCCTCGACCACCCGGGCGAGGATCGCGGGGTCGAGGAGGTCCCGCAGCCGGCTCGGCTCCACCTCGATCCGCGCGATCTCTCCATGGTGCCGGACGCGCGCGACCCGGAAGCCGAGATCCCTCAGGCACCGCTCGGCGGCCTCGACGGCGCGCAGCTTCTCGGGGCTCACCTCCTGCCCGTAGGGGATGCGGGAGGAGAGGCAGGGCGCCGCGGGCTTGTCCCACGTCGGCAGCCCCAGCCGCCGCGAGTACTCGCGGATGCGCTCCTTGTCGAGACCGGCCTCCATCAGCGGGCTGCGGACGCCGCGCTCGTCGCGAGCCCGCAGGCCGGGCCGGTAGTCCCCGCTGTCTCCCGCGTGGCTTCCGTCGAGCACGTGAGCGATCCCTTGCTCTCGGGCGTGCTCCTGGATCGCCGAGAAGAGCTCGGACTTGCAGTGGTAGCAGCGGTCCGGAGCGTTGCGGAGGTAGTCCGGGTTGTCGAACTCCCGCGTCTCGACGAGGTCCACGACCGCTCCGATCCTCTGGGCGAGCTCGAGCGCATCGCGCAGCTCGCCGCGATCGACGCTGTCGGAGACTCCCAGCACGGCCCGCGCCCGGTCTCCCAGCACCGCACGGGCGACGAGCAGCAGGAAAGCGCTGTCGACGCCCCCCGAGTA
>JAFGKN010000711.1 GCA_016928605.1 Planctomycetota bacterium
AACGGCGTCGAGCTCGCCGCGAAGGCCGGCGACTGGTGGCTCGACAGGTCCTTCGGAAGGATCGACGCGCGCTCGGCGGCGAAGGTCGGCGAGAACGTGCTCGAGCTCGCGGCATCCCCCTTCACGATCTACCACGAGATCGAGGCGGCGTATGTCATCGGAGAGTTCGGCGTGCGCCCTGCGGAATCCGGCTTCGCGATCGTTCCGGAGGAGAGCCTGAAGGTGGGGCCCTGGAAGGAGCAGCTCCTCCCTCTCTCCGGCGCGGGCGTCAGCTACTCGCAGGTGTTCGAGCTACAAGAGCTTTCCAGCAAATACCGGCTGAGGCTGCCCTCCTGGAACGGCAGCGTCGCGAAGGTGATCGTGAACGGCCGCCCCGCCGGCATCATCGAGGCGCCGCCGTACGAGCGCGATGTCACTGCGCTGCTGCGCAACGGCGAAAACACCGTCGAGGTGATCGTCATCGGCACGCTGAAGAACACGCTCGGCCCCCACCATGCGGGCCCCGGCCTCGGCTCGGCCTGGCCGAGCATGTTCCACCTGGCTCCGGAGAAGGGCCCGCCGCCGGGACGCGACTACGCCACGGTGGACTACGGCCTGATGGAGCCCTTCGTCCTCGTCGAGGAAAGGGAGGCTGCGCCGAGGTAGCCGGCCGGAGCCGATCCCGGGCCCAAGGCGCGCCGGAGCGCAGCCTTTCACCGAGAGCTTCGGCGGACTTGCTCATCCAGGTCAGGCTCCAGTCTCCTCGTACCTTCCATGGCGCGTCGCCGGGGCCCAGCGCGGAGCTGCCGCATGGGCGGTCTGAGACTCACCAGCCGGGATCTCTTCGAGCTGTTGGAGGGCAGTCTCTCTGGCTGGGGGCAGAGCCGTCAGGCGACGCAGCGGCCGGATGGGGCTTGATGCTATGGCGTCCCGTGATAGACTAAGCTAAACTAAGTTCATCCCTGCGCGGACTGCAGCCCCCCTCCCCTTTCGAAGGTGGTGTACCAGGCCCCACCGGAGTCAGATATGATCCAGGTCAACACGCACGAGGCGAAGTCGAAGCTCTCCTACCTCCTGGCGAGGGTCGAGACGGCCCGCGAAACCGTGCGGATCTGCCGCAACGGAAAGCCCATCGCCCTTCTGGTGCCGGTCCACCTCGTTGCCAATCCCCTCGAGAGGCATGATGAGCTCCGCGGGATCACCTTTCGGGAGGACCCCACGGCCCCACTCTCGGAAGAGGACTGGCCCGAAGCGTCGAGGTAAGACGTGTATCTGCTCGACACCCACGTCCTCCTGTGGCTCGCCGACAAGCAGGAAGAGCTCTCGCGGGAGGTCCTATCCGCCATCGGGAAGAGCGCGAGCAAGCTCTTCATCTCCTCCATCACGGGCTTCGAGATCGCCGTGAAGGCCGAGCGCGGCGCGCTGTCGCTCCCGCTTCCTCCGGGGACATGGATCCAGAAGGCGCTCGAGCTGCACGGCATAGAGGAGATCCCGGTCACCTGCGCGATCGCTGCCTTCTCGGCAGCCCTTCCCAAGATCCACCGCGACCCGTGTGATCGGATCATCATCGCGACCGCCCGGCACCACGAGCTGACCGTGCTGACCAAGGATCCGGTCATCTCGCGTTACCCGGACGTCCGCGTTCTGTGGTGAGGAGTGCTCGGCCGGCGCTTCACCCCGGGCGCGACCGGCCGCATCTTCCCGCGGGCGAACCAGCAAGGCGCGCGCTCGCAGGCGGTCTTCATCAATCCGGGCTCGCGCCTCGAGCCCCTCGCGCGCCGGGCCAATCCGAAGTCTGTCAGCCAAGTCTGCCCGAGCGAATCGACGAGGATGTTCGAGGGCTTCACGTCGCGGTGGATGACTCCGCGCCCGTGGGCGTACTCGAGAGCCTCGGCGATCTCGAGGCCCCACCTCGCGATAAGGTCGTGGCCAGGGTGAGACTCCCCTCGCCGCTTGGACTCCTCCGCGAGCTGCGCCAGGTTCTTCCCGTCGATGAGCTGCATGGCGTAGTAGTAGACGCCTCGCTCGTTCCCGACGGCGAAGATCGGAACGATATGCGTGTGGTGGAGGAGGGCCACGGCGCGTGCCTCGCGCTCGAAGAGCTTGACGGCCCTCTGATTCCACACGTTCGCCAGGGGGAGCACCTTCAGCGCCACGCTCCGGCGCAGCGAGATCTGCTCGGCCTCGTAGACCACGCCCATCCCGCCGCGCCCGATCTCCCTCTGGATCCGGAAGTCTCCGATCCGCTGGGGCTCCGCTTCGCCGGAGGAATCTATGCCGTGCAGGAAGTCCAGCGATGCGAAGCACTCCTCCAGCCGCGGCCGGAGCTCCGGATGCCGGGCGAAGATCTCGTCCCTCGACGGAGCTGTCGTCCCCCGGCGGATCTCCGAGGCGAGCACGAGCCCCAGGGTTTGATCCGTAAGTCGCTCCATGCCGAGGCAGGCGATGGCAGTCTGGAGCCTTGCGTTCTCAGGAAGTCTGAACGGCTGCGCTCGTCGAAAGGCAGGAATCCGAGTGACATAGCCTGTTGACAACGGCACTTGGTACGTGGTACGAGACTCGCCGGTGAAACGGGTAGACAAGAAGCGAATCCTGTCCTGTAGGAGATGTGGTTGTCTGGTGTAACCGCCGATTCAATGCTTGGAGCGGCGGCCTGAAAGCGAGGCACGGCCTCGCCCCGCGATTGTCGATCGGCTGAGCGGCCGGTGCCACATAGAAAGACCTTGTGCTGCACTGGCTGCTCTGTCCGGGTTGCTGGACAGTACCCCTGGATTGCTCCGGGGACTCAGCGCTGGGGGTATGTTCGTTGAAGAGTCCGTCGCGACACGGGATGAAAGGAGCACCCCATGAACATCGAAGCCGCACACGTTGCCGGAGCCCCTGACCTCAACATTTCCCAGAGAGCACGGCGGCCGCGTTCTCTCGCACGTCTGCTCTTCGCCTCCCGGGTCGGCGTCGTCGCGCTCGCTGCCGCTGCGACGCTCCCCTTCCTCTCGAGCTGCGCGGCTGCGCGGTCCGTTCCGGACCTGGAGTTCACGCAGTTCACGGTGCAGGGCTTCCTGAACCGCGACAGCTTCGAGGTGCGGGATCCCGTCGAGGGCAGCTCGGATACCCTCAGCATCCTGTTTGGAATCGTGCAAATCATCGAGGGGAACAAGCTCAAGCTGTTCTGGATTCCGTTCTTCGAGGACAGATCCCATACGCGGGTCCCCGCCTACCTCCGACCCGGCTCTGAACTCGTGGACTGGGTCTTGCCGGCCGGCCCCATCCATTGGCTGGAGGGGCTGGTTCTCGGTCGCACCGAGGAGCGCGCGTACTACGATGCGATCGCGAAGTCCCCCGAGGCGGACTTCGTCCTCGAGAAAGGATCGGAGTGCAGGGGCGTAGGGGTGCCGCTGTTCGTCTACAAGCAGACCGTGACCTACCGCGGCAAGCCCGTCGTGCTGAAGACCGACGCGGAGAAGCAGAACGAGGGTAAGTGAGTCCGATCGCGCACATCGTGCGGCCGGGAGGAGGTCCCCGACGGGCGATGGCGACGCCCGACGGAACGTGTTGATCCACTCGTGTGACGCATGCCAGCCGGGCGCGCACCGCTGGCGCCCGTGCTGGTGAAGCAAAGCATAGCATGGCTCCTTTCAGGAGGACTTCTGACATGCGACGACTACTGGTTTGCATTACGGCGCTGCTGCCGGCATCCGCGTGGGCTCAGTACATCGGGCATCCCGCGGGCAGCCTGCTCCCGGCCAGCAGGAGCGACGACAGCACGTCCGATGCCCGCAGGACCGTGGATCTGGGCGGAGCGGAGATGGGCATCACGGGAGACTGGCCCATCGAGGCCGACTACACCACTCTTCTTGGAGCCCGTGGCGAGAGGACCTCGACGTTCTCGGAGGTCTACGGAGCGGTCAGCCGCGGCGCCAACATGCCGGTATCCAGCATCGGCAACTTCCAGCTCGCCGGCAAAGTCGGAGGCGTCGCGCACAAGATCAAGGAGCATGACATCGGCGAGCTGTATCCCTTCGACCATTCGGGAGGATTCCTGCTCGGCCTGGACGGCAGGGCCGGCATCTCGCCCATCTCTCCGCTCCGTTTCGGGCTCGGATTCCAGGTCACCGGCACCTACTCCACGGATGTGTTCGATGGCGGTTTCACAAACAAACTGGAGGACGCGATCAAGGAGGAGATCTTCGACGACATCCTCGACTATCATGAGAAGAACTGGTACTCCGACGCGGATACAAGGGAGCTGTGGCTCCTGCGGACGCAGCTCTTCCTCGGAGGCGGCGTCGACATCCCGATCTCGAAGCGCGTCGTCCTGTCGCCGTACGGCGGCGCTGGCTTGAACCTCGCGTTCGGAGAGCTGCAGCTCGTCGAGGACTACATGAGCTGCGATTCGGAGACCCACAGCATCGCCACGATTCGCGAGGATCGGCTGGGAATCTACTTCGGCGGCCTCGACGTGAACATCACTCTGGGCGAGGAGTCCTCTCCGAGGACGTTCGTCCTTCGGCTCGAGGGCCAGACCGATGGAGAAGGGTGGCTCGCCGGGATCAGCTTGCAGTTCCCTCTGGGACGCCCGTCGCCCGATACCGCTCCCAGACGCCGGCGCGAATCCGCCATGGCGGCTCCAGATCGCGCCGTCCCCGAAGGAGATTCTGTGGCGCCGGAAGAGAATCTCCTCGAAGATGTTGATCTCGAGGATGATCAGCTCGAGGATGGTCAGCTCGACGAGTAGGGCGAGCGCAGCATCATCGACTCCGCTCGAGCCGGGCGCTCGCCCGCACAGATCCGACTGGCGAGGCGAGGAGGGCCCGCACGATGCGCCGCACTAGAGTCGCGATGCTTCTTGCCGTGCTCGGCGCCCTGGCGCCGCTCTCGGTGTCGATCGGACAGTCCGTCCGCGTGCTGAAGCACCCCCACGATCCCTACGGGTTTCCGCGGCCCGGGGCGGGGCACACGGCGGTGCCGCTCGGGACGAGCTTCTACGTCGAGCTCGGCATCGAGGGAGAAGGAGCGGCGGGCGACGCCGTCGACCCCGGCTCGGTCCGCGTCTCCATCCGGCCCGAGGGAGGCGACGAGCGCGTCTTGCTCGACGCCGGCCGGCGCTTCGCCGAGGGCGCGACCGGCCGCATCTTCCCGCGCGTGAACCAGCACGGCGGGCGCTCCCTGGCGGTCTTCATCGATCCGGGCTCCCAGCTCGAGCCCCTCGCGCGCCACACGGTGGAGGTCGCCGCCCGATCGGAGAAAGGGGCGGTCATCCTGCCGCGCGAGCGACGCTGGAGCTTCACCACCGAGCCCGCGGCCGACGTGCACGAGGTGGATTTCGACCTCGACGTCGCCAGACCCGCTGCACGGTGGAAGGGGGGCTTCTTCACCGGCTTCTGCAAGGCGAGCTTCTGCACGAGCCGCGGGAACCGCATCCCCTCCTACGAGCTGATGGAGAAGGTTCAGAGGGAATTCCCTCGGGCCTGGAGTCTCCAGAGGGACTTCTGGATGACGGGCATGGAGCACCGGCCGAGGTTCCTCTCCGGCAACCTGCCGAACATCGTGCGCGAGCGCGAGACGCGGCGCGTCGCGGAGATCCGCGACGGCGACGGCGGCGGCATGGCGCTCCGCCTCGAGGACTTCTTCGGCCACGAGCAGTACGGGATCCCCTCCGGCCGCCCTCCGAGCGAGGACTACCGCGCGGGGGACGAGGTGCTCATCGCCGACGGGATCCACGGCGCGCGCGCGGAGGTCATCGATGTGGACGACGCCGCGCGGACGGTCCGCGTGGGGTCGGTCAAGACGCCCGAGGGAGGCTGGCGGGTCGAGTACGATGGACCGCTCCCGAGGAGCGAGGATCCGAGCGCGCCGGGGCTCTTCCCTCCCGGCGGCTGCTACCTGCGCAAGCTCGATCCGCCGGGAACGCCGCACTACTTCTGGGGCCGCCTCGATCAGGAGTTCGACCTGGCGCACCGCAGGTTCGGGCGGCGGCTCGTCCCCAACTTCGCCGACGCGCCAGGCGATCTCTCGATCGACGGCATGAACTGGACGAGGCCCAAGGACTATGCCCAGTACCACGATGCCGTCCGCGCGATCACGGCGCACATCATCGAGCGCTACGGTACGCCCTGCCTCGACTTCTACTGGAGCGTCTTCAACGAGCCCGACCTCGGCGCCCTCTTCTGGCGCTCGGACTGGAAGGAGCTGCAGCGCTTCTACGACTACACGGTGGACGCTGTCCTACGCGCCTTCGAGGATGGGGGGTACGACTCGGACCGCGTCGTCGTCGGCGGGCTCGAGCTGGCCGCAATCTTCGGCACGAACCTCCGCCTCCGGGAGTTCCTCGAGCACTGCTCCCCGCGCGCGGAGAGCAGGGATGCCGTCCGCCTGAACGCGGCTTGCGCCGACAGGAGGCTAGACGGAAGGAGATCGAAGCGCGTCGAGAAGCTCTGCGGGGATCACGGGGGAAAAGGCAGTCCGTGCGACTTCATCTCGATCCACTCCTACAACCGCTCCGACATGATGGCCGCCAAACTCATCCGGGCAAAGGAGATCGCGCTCGAGGTCGACGCTGAGTACTACGCGGACCTCCGGATCAACTCGCACGAGTCGTGCCCGGACTGGAGCCCTCCGCCGGATCCGGCGGCCCACGACAGCTACCTCGGCAACGGCTACTTCCCCACCTGGTGCGCGGACGTGGCGCGTCGCCTCATCGCGCGGGCTTCCGGCGATGCTCGATACGGCTTCGGAGAGAGCATCCTGACTTTCTGGGGATGGCCCAACACCAACTTCGAGGGAGCCAACGCCGCGACGCGCGTGATCCATGTCGACGACGACGGCGACGGCCGCGAGGACCGCACGACGGTGGTCGCGATGCCGATCCTCCACTTTCTCGCCCTGCTCTCGGCCATGGGAGAGGCGTACTGGACGCTCGGAGAGAAGAGCATCGGAGGCCACACGGTGAGCGGATTCGCCTCGCGCGCCGGCGAGCGGCTGATCGTCCTCGTCTACTCCCATCATCCGCTCGACACCGAGTCGCGGTCGGGACAGTCGTTCGACGTGGGAGTCTCCATCGCAGGCCTCTCGAGCCGGCCGCTTCAGGTCACCGAGCACGCCTTCGACGCCGGCCGCAACTCCTACTTCCGGCTCGGCCGGCGCCTGCGCGAATCGACCGCGGAGGGGGCGGCGCCTTCCGGCTCCGAGGAGCAGGAGATGGCGGAGGCCGCTTCGCTCATCGCGAAAGACGATCGCGCATCCCGCCTCGAGGCGCTGCGTCGCCTCAGGAAGATGGGCGCTCGCGCGAAGTCAGCGGCGAGCCTGCTCTATCCGCTGACCCAGACGGAAGGAGACGAGGAGCTGAAGCGGGAGGCCGTCGCCGCGCTGCTGAGCCTCCACGCGCCGGCCGTCTATCCGGCGAGCACGGTACGCGAGATCGAGGATCTCTCGGAGCTGCGCACCACGCGGCGCTTCGAGCGCGCGGATGCCGCGCTCCGCCTCTCGGTGCGCCTCCGGGCCAACGCCGCCTGCTTCTTCTTCGTGGAGCCGCGCGAGCAGTAGCGTCCCTCCGCCGATCCGCGCGCGCGGCGGCGGCGGACCTCTCCTCCTCTCCTCGGTCATTGACAGCCGCGGAGTTCCTCCTCTATGTTCAGGGCGGCCGACAGATGCCACCTTGACGCGGCAACTGGAGGGAACACTGCGGAGGACACTGCCCATGAAGGTCATCAACTACAAGGACATCGAAGCCGCGCCCGTGCGGATGGACGGCGCCCGCGGCGTGACCATCCGGTGGCTGATCGCCCGTGACGACGGCGCTCCCGGCTTCGCCATGCGCCTTTTCGAGATCGACCCCGGCGGGACGACACCGCTTCACAAGCACGCGCAGGAACACGAGGTCTTCATCATCGAGGGCGCCGGCACCGTATGGCGCGGCGACGAGGCCGTGCCCGTGACGCCGGGGACGGCGATCTTCGTTCCGCCGCAGGAAACGCACTGCTTCACGAACACGGGAGACGGGGTGATGCGCTTCCTCTGCATGGTGCCGCTCGAGGAGAAAACCTGCGGCTGACCGCTCAGACGCCTGGGAACACCAGCCTCCATCCCGGCATCGTGCCGGCCGTGAGTCTCTACAGGAAGTGACCTTCCTGCCGGCGGATGACTACAAGCTGCCCCGCCTGCCCGCGCCCCAGGACTGGGTCCTGGGGCTCGAGCGGGTGAAACCTTGACGACGAGACGAACAGAAGCCAGCCCTGCGTGAAGAGTCCCCGGTATCCGCTCACGGGTGACGCCGTCGCCTGCGGGATGCAGGGAGCCGCCATCGCGGCCCCACAAGCCTCCGCGCGGGCCTCTCCCGCCGCTGGCCGGAGCGGGGGGAGTCCGATCTGCGCGGGCGCGAAGATGCCCGCCCTGGCCCGCTGGATCCGCCCATGAGAGCGCATCGCTGGTAAGCATGTTGTTGCCACGCTTTGTCGTTGACTCGGCAGTAGGCGCGGATAGGCTGATCGTTGATTGTGCATAGGTTGACGGCACGCGGGGTGCTCCGGGCGAAGCCTGCCGAGCCCGGGAGACGAAAGGTCCGAGCGATGCCAGGGGGGCACCGACTTGAGATTCTCGGCCGCCCGAAGAGCGGCGCGTGCATCTGCAGTATGGGCAGCCCTGCTTTCGCGAAGGAGATGTCATGAGACCCTGGATTCTGCCTTTCATCTGCTTGGCTCTCGCTCTTGCGAGCGTCAGCTGCAGCGATTCGGACTCCAGCAAGGATACCAACCTCTGGTGGGAGTCCAGCTGGGCGGAGAAGGGCGAGCCGGCGCCCATTGAGATGTTGACGCCGGACCCGCAGATCGGGCACCCGGCCACGGCGGTGGTCCGCTTCCACGCCGACCGCAAGGCAGAAGCCGTGGAGCTCACGCTCAAGCTCCTGCGCGCGGAGGAGGCCCAAGGAAAAGTCCTTCCCGCCGGCGCGCGCAAGGCCGAGGAGCCCGTCGAGCAGTACGTCCTGGGCGAGTTCCTCCTCGAAGAAGTCGCACGCGGGCTGAACGAGTACGAGCTCGACATGATCGTCCCCGTCGAGGGGCTCATCGCGAGGCCCGGGGAGTACAACATCGTCGGCTGCCTCGACCCTCGCGACTTGATCCTCGAGGGCAAGAAGGCAGAGGAAGATTCGAGTTCCAACGAGGAGGAGAAGGACAACATCTTCGCCGCCGAGGACGTCCGGCTCGTCTTCTCCGACGAGTACTCCTACTGGCCCAACCTGGTCGTCGATGAGCTGACGTTCGAGCCC
>JAFGKN010000712.1 GCA_016928605.1 Planctomycetota bacterium
GAGCTGGAAGCTGACGGAGTCGGCGGAGCAGGGAACGACAAGAGCGAGCAAGAGCAGCGGTACTGACAGAGCGAGTGCTGGTAAGCGCACCACATCTACCTCCGTGGTCTCACGAGTTGTTTGCGCGCCTGCGCCGCGTTGCACAGGCAAGAGAGGCGGGAATGATTGACTGGCGTTGACTGTTTCTCCGATTATCCGGGTACGGCCGGACGATGCAACCGTGCTGTTCGGGAAAAGATCCGGACCTCCGCACGCCGGCTCCGCTCGCCGGCGGCGAAGGGTCGAAGGCACAACGCCCGATCCCCCTCGATGGTTCCCCTGTGCGGACGCGGGTGGCGAGATTCTTGCTCACCGCCGCGGGTCAGCCCCCGAGCGGGCGGTCCATCAGCGGATTGTAAGGCCGCCGGAAGCCCGCGAGCGCCGCGCGGGCCGAGCCGCCGGGCGGCCTCTCCAGGCAGGAGGTGGATCGCCGCTACGTCCTCCGCCGGCGAGGTTTACAGGTGGACAATGGCCGGCGGGCCTGAAGGGTCAGGGGACAGCGATCCGTAGGACGGGGACCAAACAGAAGCAGACACGCCGCAGCGTGTCTGCTTCTGTCATTCCACAAGGAGCCCCGCAGGGCTTCGGCGTCCGGTCAGGCCCTGCGCCGCCGCCTCCGCCAGCCGAGGAAGAAGCCCGCTCCGCCCATGCTGACGACGGCCAGGAGGAACGATCCCGGCTCGGGCACGACCGTGACCCAGCCGCTGCCTTCACCATCGGGGCCGACGCCGCCGACGTGAGCGGCTACGGGGAAGGGGCTCAGACTGCCGCCGGGCGCGCTCAGGAAGTTGAACGAGCCGGCGGTGAGGCACTCGATGCCGGTGATCTCGATCTGGATGACATCGCCCGCGCCGAGGCGCTGCTGAGGGGGGCCCTCGCGGAACCCGAGGACGACGTCGTAGTAGCCGGCCCCGCCGGCCCTGAAGGCCTCGCTGCCCGTCGGGTAGCTCGGCTCGGCGTACTGACCGCTGCCTCCGACCATCTCGAACCGGAGAGCAGAGGGATCCAGGCTCGGGTCGAGGTTGAAGTACATCTCCTTGACGAACTCGGTCCCCACGAGGTTCGTCGCGTCGATCGTGAGCGTGACGCTGCCGGGAGCGCCTCCATCGTCGAAGGTCGCGATGATGTACCCCTCGGGCTGCTGCGCTCCGCTGAACTCCTCGACGAGCTGGAAGCTGACGGAGTCGGCGGAGCAGGGAGTGATGAGCGTGAGAAGGCTCAGCGTTGCCGCGAGAGCGAGTCCTGTTGAACGCACAGCATCAATCTCCGTGGTTTCGTACGTTGTTGCGCGCCTGCAAGGATCGGCACAAGCCAAAAGCCCCGTGCTGGAATCTGTGTGCGCGGACTGACGGATCCTGCAGTCTTCATGCAAGGGAACCTCAGGGCTCCAGCGTCCGGTCAGCTCCTGCGCCGCTTCCGCCAGCCGAGGAAGCCCGCGCCGCCCATGCCGAAGAGGACGAGCACCATGGAGCCCGGCTCGGGGACGGTGAACCAGCCGCTGCCCGCCCCTCCTTCACCGATGCCGCCGATGTGGGCCGCGATGGGGTAACCATCGTTGGCGTCTCCACCGCTGACCGAAGAACTCAGGTAGTCGGTCAACGAAGCGGCCGTGAGGCCTTCCCCGGAGATCTCGATCGAGATGGTATCGCCGGCGCCCAGGACGCCGACGCTCGATGTCTGAAAGTCGAAGAGGACATCGAAGTAGCCGTCGCCGTCGGCCTTGAGCGAACTCAAGCCCATAGACACGAAATCCTCCGGGACCTCGCTGCCCCCGATCGTAAACTCGAGGGTGCTTGCATCGACACTCGGATCCAGGTTGAGGTAGAGTGCCTTCAGGTGTTCGGTGTCGCCTAAGGGGTTGCTACCAGCCAGGTGGGTAGCATCGATCGTGAGCGTGACCACCCCGTCACCGGTGTCGGTGAACGTCGCCAGGAGATAAGAACCCTCGGCCAGCGAAGACCCAGATTCGCTGAACTCGCAGTAGATCTTGTAACTGACCGTCTCCGCCTGCAGCGAGCTTCCCCCCACCGCGAGACCGACCGCGACAAGGACGGCCAAGAAGACTTGCAACTTCATCGCGAAACGCTCCTTTCCGAAGCTCTCTTTCCTCGCGCGCGTTGACTTGATACCCGCGCAGACACGTGCCTTCGACCGAGTTGGTCATTGGGAGAGTTTCCACGTATAACTTCCCGGCGCCGCTCCTGTCAAGAATCGAGGCCGATAAAACCAGAAAAAACTATTAAGGAAGAAGTTAGGGCCCGTGCACGGCTCTGCCCATCCGGCCAGAAAGCCGTCGCCGCCAGCGGTCCCCTCGGGCCGCTCCCTGCCGGGCGTCAGGCCCGGTCCGGGCTGCCGGCGCTGGTTGCGCCGGATCCGCAGGGTTCCGGCCCGCCGGCCCGGGCGCGCGGCCAGCCGAACGCCCCCCGCCACGGTGTCTTCTCCCCGGTCCGCTGCCACCGATCCCCCTCCCCGCGCCGCCGCCTCCGCGCGCCCAACTCCTTCTCCGCAAAGGCTCTGATCGCGCCCCGCGCGGCCCGTCGCGCCCTTTCCCTCGCGCGCGCAGCCTCTCCGGTCCGGCGCTGGTACATCCCCGATGGCAATGGTAGGATGCCGCGCCGCTCGTGCCCGCCGCGCGGCCGGAGGAGGCTCCAGACCCAGAGAGTATAGATGTTCGAGAGCATCACGCAGCGCTTCAGCGGCATCCTGTCGCGGATCGCCCGGCGCAAGATCACCGAGAACAACATCCGCGAGACCCTGCGCGAGATCCGCGTGGCCCTCCTCGAGGCGGACGTCGCCTTCGAGGTCATCAAGGGCTTCCTCGCGCGGGTCGAGGAGAGGGCCCTGGGCGAGGAGGTCCTGAAGGGCGTCGAGCCCGGCCAGCAGTTCATCCACCTCGTCTACCGCGAGATGGCCAACCTCATGGGGCCGGTGGACCCACGGATCCCCTTCCAGGAGCTGGGCCCCACGGTCATCCTCATGGCGGGCCTCCAGGGCAGCGGCAAGACGACGACCTGCGCCAAGCTCGCGCTGCTGCTGCGCAAGAAGCACAAGCGCAAGCCTCTCCTCGTCGCGGCCGACGTGCAGCGGCCGGCGGCCATCGACCAGCTC
>JAFGKN010000713.1 GCA_016928605.1 Planctomycetota bacterium
CGGCCTGGCACCACGGCGAGGCCCTGATCACGACGAACCAGTGGACCGACGGCGCCTCCACGCCTTCCGACGAGGACTTCGGCGCGGACGCCTATTACGACATCGAGACACCGAAGACCCAGGAGAGCCACTGGAACCTGCTGGCGGCTTCGAGCGGCGGCAACCGGAATCTCCACATGCTCAGCGTGGCGTACCGCGGTCAGGAGAACATGACGATCTGGGCGGAAGGGCGGATCGCTGGCTCCGGGAGAACGCCCCGGATCGAGCTCGAATGGTCCGAGCTGTTCTCGCACTGCCCGACCCTGAGCCTCGAACCTTGCAGCGCCGAGCTCAAGCTCTGCGAGACGAGCGTGCGGCTTCCTGTGACCGCTATTGCGAATGATCCGGACGGCGATATTCTGACGCTGGAGTGGACCGCGCAGCCGCCAGTCACCTTTGAAGGAGAGGGACCCGAGGTCGTGGCCATCATGAGCGCCGCCGGAGACCATGAAGTCACGTGCACCGTGATGGACGGCACCCACGTCGTAACCGCAGACGTCCTGGTGAGGATCCTCGCGTGCAGCGAGCTGTTCCGCCGCGGCGACTGCAACGACGACGGCACCGTCGACATCTCCCATCCGGTCGCGGCGCTCGGCTACCTCTTCCTCGGGACCGAGGATCTCGGCTGTCTGGACGCGGCCGACGCGGATGATTCGGGTGCGATCGACATCTCGGATGCCGTGTACAGCCTGACCTTCCTCTTCCTCGACGGCCGCGCGCCGGAAGAGCCGTTCCCCGCGTGCGGTCCCGACCCGACGCCCGACGACGACCTCACGTGCGAGTCGTTCGAGGGATGTCCGAAGGCGTGATGGATCTCGATGGCATGGCCCTCGCGTAATCAGTTTCTGTTGCGGATGCCCGCGGATACAGCTGACCGCGCTCGACGATACCGCTGAATGACCAGAAACGTGGGCTGCGGCAGCTGAGCCGCTGTCGCGGCCGGAAGCCGACGATCGATTCGCACCTGATACTCATCAGAAAGAAGCAGGAGGCTTCCTGGCGATGCGAAACGCCTTTCTCTCGCCGATCTGCGGGTCCGTCCTGGCTCCGCTGATGCTCGCCGGGCTGTTGCTCGCCGGCTGCGCTGGCGGCAGCCGTGCGCGCTCTCCGCGGCCGGTTCCGATCATCTACGACACCGACATCGGCACCGATGTCGACGACGCTGGCGCCCTGGCGATCCTTCACGTCCTCGCCGATCGCGGCGAAGCCAGGATACTGGCTGCCATGAGCGCCAACAGCGGCCGCTGGAGCGCTCCGGCCATCGACGTGATCAACACCTATTACGGACGAGGCGACCTGCCCATCGGCTCGTCAAGGACCGGCCCGGACGACGAGATGTGGTACCGCGACGTCGTGCCCGCGTTTCCACATGATCTGGCCGATGGCCGCGCGGCCCCCGAGGCCGTCGGGCTCTACCGCGAGATCCTCGCGGCCCAGCCGGACCACAGCGTCACCATCGTGGTCGTCGGCTGGCTGACGAACATGGCCGGCCTTCTCTCGAGCGCTTCCGATGAAAACAGCCCCCTCGACGGCAAGGCGCTCGTCGCCGCCAAGGTGAAGGAGCTAGTCGTGATGGGCGGCTCCTGGCCGAACAACGAGGGCGAGGGCGAGTACAACTTCCACATGGACGGCGCCGCCGCGCACAAGGTGGCGAGCGACTGGCCCGGGAAGATCATGTTCACCGGTCTCGGAAGAGATGTCATGACCGGCGCCCGGTTGATGGCCGAGGAAACGAACGCTCAGCCGGTCCGGGCCTTCTACAGCAAGTTTCTCGAGGCCAACAACGTGCCCGCCAGATCGAGCTGGGACCTGATCGCAGTCCTCTATGCCGTGCGCGAGCTGGGAGACTGCTTCTCCGCCGCGACAGACGGCCGCTGTGTCACCCGCGAAGACGGGAGCAACACGTGGGTGCCGGGGCCGGCGGCGAGCCACGGATATCTCGTCTACCGGATGCCGCCGGGAGACCTCGCCGCGATGATCGACGAGCTGATGGTCGCCCCGCCCGCCAGGTAGCGGAGATGATGGATCCGCGCGGCAGCTCGCGGCTCACCCTTGCCCGGCGGCTCCTCGCTCGGCCTCGGGGCTACATGGCGCCTACTGAAACAGGCTCTTCATCACGGAAGGCCAGCGCACGAGGATTCCTGTCAGAGCTACTCGTCAGAGAACAGGACCTCGCGCTCGACGACTTGCCCGGCGTCGACAGCAGCCGCGATGCGCAGCTCCAGGGCTTTCCCCGCCCATTCGGATCGACAGAGGAAGTCATATTCGCCGGCGCGGAGAAGCTTCTCGAATGTCCCGTATGCCTTCCAGGTCGGCCTCTTTCCCCCGCTGTCCAGCCCACCGATCTGAAGGCCGCCGCGGCGGTGCTTGACCAGCTCGATCTCCACTTCCCCCTCGTGTACGCCAGGAGGCGATCCGTTCTCTCCTCGGAGGAATCGGAGACGCAGAGTGCCGGCGGGATAACTGGGATAGCGGATGTCCTCTCGCTGTGCATCTCGAGTGAGGTCCACGGCCTTTTCGAAGAAGGGCGGATAGGCAAGGAACGGCCCGTGGGGCGATGGCGCGCTGAACCGGAGCCCGTACTCACCGCTCGGGAGATCGCCGAAGGAGAACCCGCCGTCGCTGTCCGTCACCCCATCCCGCGAGATCTGGACCTCGCCATCGAGGATCACGAGACGGACGAGGAACCCGGGGAGCGGTGTCTCCCCGCCAGCGAGGCGAACGATGCCTTCCAGCCGATGCCCCAGCGCGGATACGAGCTCCAATCGAGCGCTCGGCAGATCGACAGTATCGAAGAAAAGGAGCGCCTGTCCGCTCTCCGCCAGGATCCGATAGGAGCCGGGAGGCGCGTTGAGCAGATCGAAATCCCCCTCGGCATCCGTCGCCGTCATCAGGACCAGATCGCTTTCGAGATTCCTGGCCGTGA
>JAFGKN010000714.1 GCA_016928605.1 Planctomycetota bacterium
CCTCCGTAGCGGCCGTTCGCCACGGGCCAGGTGGCGAACTCCCTCTTGGCGTGCTGCGTGACGTACTGCACGTTGGGAGGAAACATGACCTGGTACGTCTCGTCGACGTGGACCGCCGGGTTGGCGAAGTAGAGGAAGGAGCTGACCAGGCCCGTCCGGTTGTACGGCTCGACAGCGACCTCGAGGCGGGAGCTGCCGGGGCGCACCGTCATCGAGACGTCGAACCGCATGCCGTGGCGCCGCTCGGTCTCGCCGATCCAGAGGATGACGCTCCCGTCCGGCTCCCTCCGCAGCGCATGCGCCATGGGATAGAGCGTCGTCGCGCGGTGATGATGCGGGAAGTTCCACTCCACGCCGCCGGAGAGCCAGGCGCCGAGCATGCCGATGAGAGCCGGCTTGATGACGTGCTGGCGGTAGAAGAAATGGTAGCCGTTCGTCTTGTCGACAGCTTCGAAGATCCGGCCCCCGAGCTCCGGCAGCACCGTGATCCGGATGTACTCGTTCTCGAGACGGACGGCTCGGTAGGTCTTCTCCTCGCGGCGGTCCGTGAGGACATCCCAGGCGGGATAGGGATAGATCCTCTTCTGGGCGCCCTGGGTGGTGGCGCCGTCGTAGAACCTCGGATTGGGATCCGGCTCTCCGATCGCGTAGGTGGGCAGGACGAGATCCTCCTCCCAGATCCTCGCGGGCTCGGCGGCGGCCGGCGAGCGGAGAAGCGCCGGCAGACAAATCATGAGGATGATGTGGGTGTACGCCCATCGCGGGCGGCGGCACAAGCGGGCGCTCTCCATGATGATCTCCTCGCCATCGAAGTGTCAGACGCCCCATCGGCAGATGGAGCCTCTTCTTTATAGCAGAGAAGGCCGCCGCCGAGGAAGGTCCTTGCGGAGGAGCGGCCGTCGGATGGCAGGCGCCGGGCCTCGGGCCGCTGCCGCTTCATCGACCTGCTTGAGATCCGGGCGCGGCGCCGCTATGGTGTTTGCTTGTTGTCTGCAAGGGCTCTCCATCCTCGGCCGGGGATGGAGCAGCGAAGAGAAGTCGGCCTTTCGGGAGAGAGCCATGAGGACGATCGTCATTTCCGTGCTGACCCTTCTCGCCTGCGTATCCTGCAAGAGCGACGGCTGGGTCGTGATCTTCGACGGGAAGAGCACGGGCGGCTGGAAGGCGAACGAGAACGTCGAGAGCTGGTCCCTGAAGGATGGCCTCCTCGTGGCGAACGGCCCCCGCAGCCACCTCTTCTACGTCGGCGACGAGAAGCCCTTCGTCAACTTCGAGCTGGAGGCCGAGGTGATGACCCAGCCGAACAGCAACTCCGGCATCTACTTCCACACGAAGTACCAGGACTCCGGCTGGCCCAAGTACGGGTTCGAGGTGCAGGTCAACAACTCGCACCCCGATCCCCAGAGGACGGGCGGCCTCTACGGGGTGGCCCCGGTGCCCGATCCTCCGTCGAAGGACGGCGAGTGGTTCACGGTGAACATCCGTGTCGAGGGGAAGAACGTCAAGGTCGCCGTCAACGGGCAGAACGTCGTCGACTACACCGAGCCCGAGGGCCAGCAGCCCGGAGCGGACTTCACCCGCGTCGTGGACGAGGGCACCTTCGCGCTCCAGGCGCACGACCCCGAGAGCACGGTCTCCTACCGTAAGATCAAGGTGCGGCGGCTGCCCTGACCATCAAGGCGCGGCCGCTGCCCTGACCGCGGCAGGTGAGACGCCGCTGCCGGTGCGCCGGGCTTCTTGCATCGCTGCGGCCTCGCGCCCGGCCTCCAGCTCCGGCGGCGGACAGGTTCGATCAGACAGCGCCGGCCGATCGCCGGCGCTCACCTCCCGGCGGTGAAGACGAGCACCCAGTCCCCCGCCCCGGGCGGCTGGAACGTCCCACCCGCTAAGGGTCTGGCGCGTCCTTTCCTCCCGCTCCTCGGATCGAACCATTCGGCCGTCAGCCCCTTCGCGAGGCGATCGAGGGCGACCTTCACCGGGTCGCCGACCGGCAGGTAGATCACCGCGACATCGCCCTTGTCCGAGCGCGCCGCCGCCACGTGGCGCGCGGCCTGGCTCACGGCCGCCGTCGAGGTGGCGGGCTCGCCGTTCGGCGTGCTCTCCGTCGTGCGGAACCTCACCTCGTAGGCGCTTCCCTTCTGGCCGAGAGTGAAGTTGCGCTCGGACGTGTCGCGCGAAAGAGTGACGATGCGCGCCGGCCCAGCCTGCTCCAGGTCCGCAGGCTTCACCCACGCCTCCACCGTGATCGCCCGGAGCGCGCGGACCGACTCGCAGAGGCGCGTGGCCGGCACGATCGAAGCGATCAGCACGGGCGCCTTCACGCGCAGGCCGCCGCCCTGGATCCACTCCACCGCCGAGGGATTGCCGATCCGCAGGTCGATGGGCACTGCGCCTCCCGAGCGGTCGCGCACGAAATCTCCCTTTCCCTCGTTGAAGAGGTAGCTCGCCTGGATCCCGGAGGAGGGAGGAGCCTCCAGACCCTTCTGGTGTCTCTGCAGGATCTCCTTCGAGGAGAGAGCGCGGTTGTAGATGGCGACGCGGTACAGATCGCCCCGCCAGGGCCGGTCCTGCGAGAGCTCGTTGGCGATCGCCAGCCGGTAGTCGACGGCCCAGTTCGAGCAGTTTCCGCCCACTTTGGCGGTCGCGGCCGGCTTCCCTTCGATGTAGAGGATGCACTGCCCCGCGCGGTCTCGCGTGTACGCGATATGCGTGAGCTCCGGCTGCGGCGCGCCTGGCGCATCGCTCGCCACCAGCGCCCGGTCCGGCCGGAGCTCCCACCAGCGGATCGACTGGAAGAGGTCGCTCAGATGCTTCACCTGCTGGCCGCCCGGCAGCTCCACCGCCTGGAACCACGGCTTCGCGATGCCGGTCCCGCCGTGCTCCTGCGGCTCGGCGGGCTGTGTCTCCCAGCTCCAGACGCCGTGCGCGCCGTAGCTCGTGCCCGCGGTCGGAGCGTTGAGACAGCTCCAGTAGAGCGCTCGCCGGACGGTGGCATCGGTGTGCCGCTGGCGCGACTGATACGCGATGTGGTCCTCGTAGGGCGGCTCGAGGTTGATGACCGGCCGGTGCGGCTCGAGCTTCCACTTCTCGGCCGGCGGACCGGAGTGGAGCCACTCGAGCGTTCGATCATCGTCGCCGTGGCCGCTCTGGTATCCGTGCGCGCTGAGCCAAGGCTCCTCGAGGAAGGCATCGTAGGGCCACTGCATCCCCTGAGGATGGAGGAAGACCGGCGGAAGACCCGGCCGATCGAAGACACCGCGGCCGATCCTCTTCCATCGCTCCGCGTTCGCTCCGAAGTAGTTTCCGTCGCCGGGGAGGAAGAAGGCGACGTGGTGCGCGGCGTAGCGCGCGACGATGTAGCGGGCGAGGAGGATGGCCTGATCCTCCGGAAGCTGCCCCGGATTGTGCTGCTTTTGACCGAGCGTCCAGAGGAGCACCGGGACCGCGAGCAGCCCCCTGGCGTTCACCGCGGCCACGCGCTCGTCGATGCGCCGGAAGAACTCCGGCTGGATCTGGATCCTCTCATGGCCGGTGTAGGCGACCTGCCCGTCGGCGCTGGTGTAGGCCGTCCGCCATTGCGTGACGACGAACTGCACCCCCGTGAAGCCCTGGCGGGCCCGCACCGAGAGGTAGCGGTCCCAGTCGCGGTCCTTCGACTTGAGAGCGCCGTTCCAGGCCGTGTCGACGAGCCAGAAGAAGGGGGTTCCATCGGCGTGCTCGAAGTGATGGCCGGAGGCGGCGACGCGGATGGAGCCGTGCTTCTCGAAGCGGGTCGCCCCTTTTCCCGCTCGGCATTCCAGCTCGCCCTTCACGCCGCCGAGCCCCTGGACCGCCGGGGTCGACCGCGTCTCGTAGCGCCAGACGCCCGCCTCGCCGGGCAGGAATCGGATGCGCCAGACATCGCCGCCATCCCAGAATCCGCGCACCTCCTGCGCCTCGCCGCTCGGAGACGTGAACGTCGCGAAGAGCTCGGTCTCCGGCCTCGCGCTCGC
>JAFGKN010000009.1 GCA_016928605.1 Planctomycetota bacterium
CAGCTCCAGACGCTCGGCGAGCAGATCGACGTGCCCGTCTACTCGGAGGCGGGCGCGCGGCCGCCCCAGATCTGCCGCAACGCGGTGAAGGAGGCCCCGCGCCTCGGCTGCGACACGGTCATCCTCGACACCGCCGGCCGCCTCCACATCGACGAGGAGATGATGGCCGAGGTGCGCGACGTCGCCCGCCTCGCGAAGCCCCACGAGGTCTTCCTCGTCTGCGACGCCATGATGGGGCAGGACGCGGTCAAGAGCGCCCGCGAGTTCAACGAGCAGCTCGAGCTCACCGGCGTGATCCTCACCAAGCTCGACGGCGACGCGCGCGGCGGCGCGGCGCTCTCCGTCAAGGAGGTGACCGGCAAGCCGATCAAGTACGTCGGCGTGGGGGAGCGGCTCGAGGAGACCCTCGATGAGTTCGATCCCGCGGGGATGGCGGGCCGCATCCTCGGCTTCGGCGACGTGCGCAAGCTGGTCGAGACCGCGCAGGAGCACGTCGACCGCGCCGAGGCGGAGAAGATGCAGAAGGAGCTGCTCGAGGGGAGCTTCACGCTCGAGAGCTTCCTGAAGCAGCTCAAGGTCGTCCAGCGCATGCAGAAGGGAATGGGCGGCCTGAAGGGCATGCTGGGCATGCTGCCGGGGATGGGGGCTCTCGCGGGCGAGATGGATGTCGACGACAAGGACCTCGTCCACATCGAGGCGATCATCCAGTCGATGACGCGCAGGGAGCGGCAGCGGCCGGAGATCCTCAACACGTCGCGCCGCGACCGCATCGCCGGCGGCTGCGGGCTCGAGCGCATGGACGTGGACGACCTCCTGAAGCAGTTCTCGGCCATGCGCAAGATGATGGACCAGATGACCCGCGCCGGCGGCAAGGGGCCTCTGGGGAAGGTGAAGGACATGATGGGGGCGCGCCGCAAGCTCGCCGACATCGGCGGCATGATGCAGGAGATGGCCAGGACGACGCAGGGCCTCGAGCCGGGCCAGCGGCGCCTCAAGAAGGGGACTGCGGTCCAGCGGGTCTCGAAGGAGGAGATCAAGCGGCGGCGCAAGCAGGAGAGGCAGAACCGCCGGAGGAGCCGGAGGCACTGATCGGCCCGGGAGGGATGGAGCCGCCCGCCGCCGGCGCTCGAGCATGTCTCGAAGGAGGAGATCGAGCGCCGCCGCGAGCAGGAGAGGCAGAGCCGGCGGCGGAGCCGGAGGCACTGATCCGCACCAACGGGCGGCGTCGCCCGGCGTCCGCGGCTTCGACCGGAGGGCCCGGCTCGAGGGCGCCGCGAGCGGGAGAGGCGGAACCGGCCGCCGGGTCAGGGGATCGCGCGCGCCCCTGCCAGGGTCGCAAGTCTCATCTCTCCCAGGCGGATGGGGGATCGGCGCCCGGAGACCCCCGGCCGGGCCAGGCGCTCCGACTATCTCCTTGAACTCGCCCGCGCTTCTGGCATAATCACTTTTCTTTTTTCCCGCGGATCCCTCCTCGAGCACGCGCTGCGCGGCAGATGCTCTCCCGGGGGCGGCGGACACCGACACGACGGCGGAGACCTCCTCATGGCAGTCAGCTTGCGCCTGATGCGCATCGGCAAGACGAATCGGCCCTCTTACCGGCTCTGCGCCGTCGACTCGCGCAAGCCGCGGGGCGGCGCGTACATCGAGAGCTTCGGGTTCTACGATCCGTTCATCGCGGACGACAACAAGAAGGTCACCATCGACAGGGTGAGGGCCGAGTACTGGCTGAGCGTCGGGGCGCGGCCGAGCGAGACCGTGATGAGCTTCCTGCGCAAGGCGCAGGTCTCCGGGCTCACCCGGCCGAAGAAGCCTAGCCGCCGCCGGCCGAAGCGCGAGGGCAAGACGGCGCTCAAGGGCAAGGCCGGCCAGAAGGCCAAGAAGGCCGCCCAGGCCAAGGCGACGGGGCGCAAACCCCGCTGGAGCGCCAAGACGAGGACCGCCAAGGCGAAGACATCGTGAGACGGTCGCTCGGCGGCTTCCGGCGGCTCGCCCCAGGGCTGGCACCGGGCGCACGCCGCCGCCGGGAGAGAGATCGCCGGCTTCTTCTCGCTGGCGCAGAGGAGTGCAAGGAGAAGATCGCGGGCCGCGGCCAGCCGGAGGATGCCCGGCAGCTCGGCTGGCGAGTGTGGATGAGAGGTTTTCGCGGAGTGTCCTCCGGTAGCGGCCATGTCCCTTCAGTTCGACATCCTGACGATCTTCCCCGGCATGTTCCCCGGCGTGGTCGGGGAGAGCATCCTGGGCAGGGCGCGGGAGAAGGGGCTCTACGATGTCCACTTGACCGACCTGCGCGACTTCGCGCACGACCGCCATCGCAGCATCGATGACCGGCCCTACGGCGGCGGGCCGGGCATGGTCTTCAAGCCGGAGCCGGTCTTCGAGGCCGTGGAGAGCGTCCTGGGCCGCAGGCGGGCGGATCCGGAGCGCACCCGCCGGCTGATCCTCACTCCGGAGGGGAAGAGGCTGGAGCAGGAGCACGTCCGCGATCTCGCCCGGGCGGAGTGGATCATCCTCTTGTGCGGCCACTACGAGGGCTTCGACGAGCGGATCTTCCTGGGCCTCGATTTCGAGCGGGTTTCCATCGGCGATTACGTGCTGTCCGGCGGCGAGATTCCGGCCCTGGTGATCCTCGATGCCGTCGTCCGCCTGCTGCCGGGAGCGCTCGGACATCCCGAATCGTCCCTCCAGGAATCGTTCGAGGATGGCACCCTGGATCACCCTCAGTACACGCGACCGCCCGTCTTTCGCGGTATGGCGGTCCCGGAGGTGCTGCTCTCAGGAAACCACGCGGAGATCGCCGAGTGGCGCCGCCGCGAGGCGCTGCGCCGGACGCACGAGCGCCGCGAGGGCTCGCCGGGCGCACGCCCGCCGCAGCTCGAGGGCTCGACGGCGAAGTCGTTGGAGATAGAATCGTTCTGAGTCGTCCTGAAGATCTCGGCGCGACGAGCCGGCGAGGCGTTCCTCGATCCGGTGGGTTCGAGGCTCGCCGAGGGGAGATGCAAGATGAACCTGGTCAAAGAAATCGAGCAGAAATTCGCCAAGAAGGAGGCCCTCCCGGAGTTCCAGGTCGGCGATACGGTCGACGTCCACGTCCGGATCAAGGAGGGCGACAAGGAGCGCGTGCAGGTCTTCTCCGGCACGGTGATCAAGATCCAGGGCGGGCGAGGGATCCGGGGGACCTTCACCGTGCGGCGGATCGTGGCCGGCGAGGGTGTCGAGAGGACCTTCCCCTTCCACACGCCCTCGCTGCAGGACGTGCGCGTCAAGCGACCCGGCAAGGTCCGGCGCGCGCGGCTCTACTATCTGAGGCAGCGCGTCGGCAAGGCCACGAAGGTCAAGGAGCGCCGGGTGGACATCCCGAAGAAGGGGGAGAAGGCGGCCGCGAAGCGCGGCGCGAAGAAAAAGAAGAAGGCGCCCGAGCAGCAGCCGGAAGCGGAGCCGGTCGCCGAGTAGCCCCCGCCGCGCGCCGCGGCCGACAGCGCGCCGCGCGCAGCTTCCTCTGCTCTTGATGTCTTGTCCCGCGGGTCGCCGCCCGTCACGGGAGGCAGGGTGTCCCTGGATCTCCGATGCTCGATTGGCTGCGACGCCGGCGGCGGGGTGCCGCGCTGGGGCGGCGGGGCGAGCGGATCGCCGCGCGCTACCTGCGGCGGCGCGGGATGCGCATCCTCGCGCGCAATGTCCGCATGAGCCCCGGCGAGATCGACCTCGTCGCGCTCGACGGCGGGAGCCTCGTCTTCGTGGAGGTGAAGTCGCGGGGCCCGGGGAGCTGGAGCACCGACCTGGAGAAGATCGACGCCGGAAAGCGGCGCGCGCTGAGCCGCGCGTGCCGGAAGTACCTGTCGGCCATCGGCTACGGGATCGGCGCGTGGCGCGTGGACGTGGTCTGCGTCGAGTTCCGAGAGGGGCTCCTCGGGCTGCGCGTCGCCGATGTCCGGTGGTACCCCTCGGCCTTCGACCCGATCCGGCGCGGCGTGTGACGGCGCGCGATGGCGCCGGCGGCCTCCGCGCAAGGAAGGGGGGAAATCCCCGCTGCGTTGCAGGCCCTCGAGAAGTACAATCCAGCAGTCGATAACGGATATGCCGGAGCTGCGGCGGACGTGCCCGGCTCCAGCGCGTTATCGGAGAAGCGATGCAGCATCGAGGTCGAGAGAGACCGGCCGGCCCGCGCGGCCTGTCCCTCCCGCCTTCGATGAGTCTCCCGCGGCCCGGAGCGGCGGCGATCCAGAGGATCGCGGTGCCGGCTCTCCGAGCCCGTCCCGTAGTGCAGGTCACCATGGATCTCACGCAGTTGAGCGAGCCCGAGCTCGCTCGAATCCGTCTTTGCGAGGAGCGGATCGGCTACCGGTTCAAGGATCCTAGCTATCTCCACCAGGCCCTGACCCACTCCTCCATCAAGACCCCCGACCACCCGTCCAACGAGCGTCTCGAGTTCCTGGGGGACTCGGTCCTGGGGCTGATCATGACCGAGTTCCTGTACAACTTCTTCCGCAGCCAGGACGAGGGCGCGCTGACGCAGATCAAGTCGGTCGTGGTCAGCACGTCGGTCCTCGCGAGCGAGAGCCAGCGCCTCCGGCTCGCGGAGCTCTACAACGTGGGCAAGGGCGTGAGCCGCAAGCAGAGACTGCCTCCCTCGCTGCTGGCCAACGTCTTCGAGGCGGTCGTCGCCGCCATCTACAAGGATGGCGGCCTCGAGCAGGCGCGGCGCTTCGTGCTCCGCAACATCTATCACCACGTGCTGGCCGTCGCGAACGACCGGCACATGAAGAACTACAAGTCCCTCCTGCAGCAGTACGCGCAGAAGGAGCTGAACCTGACGCCCACGTACCGGGTGACCTCGGAGAAGGGCCCCGATCACCAGAAGTACTTCGAGGTCGTCGCCGTCATCGGCAAGAAGCGGTACGCCGTCGGCTCAGGCCGGTCCAAGAAGGATGCCGAGCAGACCGCGGCCCGGCGCACCCTGCAGCAGCTCATGGCCGCCGAGAACGCCGAGAGCATCGCCATATCGTGACGGATCCGATCCTTTCCAGATACCTCGAGACCGCGGAGTTCCGCGAGACGAGCGCGCTGATGCGGCTGCCGCGCGCCGGCATC
>JAFGKN010000715.1 GCA_016928605.1 Planctomycetota bacterium
ACATCGCACGGGACGCCGGCTTCCACGTCGGCGACGTGGGCGCGGCGCAGCTCACGCGCGCGGAACAGCTCGACGCGGCGGAGGTCGACCTCCTCGTCCTCGCGGGCGCCCGATCGCTGCCGGCGGGCGCGCTGCCTGCTCTCCAGGCGTACCTCGCGGGCGGAGGAGACCTCCTCGCGCTGGGCCTCCCTCTCTTCGCGCGCCCCCTTTCCCGGGTCGATGGAAAGTGGATGGCGCCGGAGGACTTCGAGGAGGCCCTGCACTCGCTGCGTCCCGAACGGATCCTGCTCGACTTCGAAGGCGGGGCGGACGGCAAGGGCGCCGATCTCTCCGGGTGGATCCGCCACGCGAACGATCCGCGCTCCCCCGCGACCCGTGACATCTCCGCCGGCGGCGCCGGACGCGCGCTCCACGTCGTCGTGGAGAGCCTGACGGGCTGGGACACGCTCGAGGCTCCCCTCGAAGTGCCGGACGGCGCGGCGGCCTTCGCGCCCGGACACTCGATCACCTGCTTCCGCGCCCGCGGAGGGGAGGCGACGCGGCAGCTCGCCCTCGAGTGGGCGGAGCGCGACGGCTCGCGGTGGATCGCCACCGTCGACCTCGAGCGCGAGTGGCGGAGCTACGCGCTCCCGCCCCAGGCCTTCCGTCCCTGGCAGCCGCCGCCGGGTCGCGGCGGCCCGGGAGACCGGCTCGAGCCGAGCCGGGCCGTGCGATTCACGGTGGGTCTGGCGCTGACCCACACGAGAGTGCCGGCAGGCCGGCACGAGTACTGGCTCGATGACCTCGGCACCGCGGCGAGCCCGTTCGGCTCGGAGGCTCCGCCGGATGCCGTCCTCGCGCCCCACCTCGAATCGCTCTGCCCGGCGTATCAGTTCTTCCCGATCTCCGAGCCGCTGCGCATAGCGACCCCGCAGGGGCTCGCGCTCGCAGCCCCAGCGGCGCTCGAGACGCCCCGCGGCGCCGTCCTCGGGATCCACCCGCGCACGCAGGGAGCGGGGTTCGACAAGAGGCGGCGCTGGCGGTGGCAGCCGATCATCGAAGCTCGCTCTCCGGGCGGCGATCACCGCGGCACCGTGGCCGCGCTCGTCGCCAACGTCGAGCCCGCGTTCCGAGGCGGCATCTGGTGCGGCTTCACGCCGGCGGACCCGGCGTTTTACCGGACGGAGGGCGCGAGGCGGCTCCTCCGCGACATCCTCGCCGCCATGCGCCGCGGGGTGTTCCTTCTGGAAGGCGGAGCCGAGCGCTACACCGTCTTCGAGGGCGACGGTGTCCGGCTCGGGGCCCGCGTGCTGAATGCCGGCCGCTCGCCGGCGTCCGGCCTCTCCGCGCGCCTACGGGTCGAGGCGATCGCCGGCGGAGAGGAGCTCTTCGGCCGGTCCTTCCCCCTCGAGGTCGCGCCCGGAGCGGAGGCGAAGGTGGAGGTCACGTGGCGCCCCGCACGCTGGCCGGCCGGCGGGCTTCGCGTCACGGCAGAGCTCACAGGCGGCGGCCGCGCGATCGACCGGCTGTCCCATGAGCTCCACTCCTGGAGGCCTCCGGAATCCCCGCGGCTCGTCGAGGCCCGCGACGGGGGGCTCTGGCTCGACGGGAAGCCGTGGAAGGCGCACGGCATCAATTACATGCCCTCCTCGGGCGTCGGGCTCGCGAGCTGGGCGGAGTTCGAGCGCTGGCTCGACCGGGCATCGTACGATCCCGAGGTCATCGAGCGCGATCTCGCGCGGGTCCGCGCCGTGGGCTTCAACTCGGTCAGCGCGTTCATCTACCACGACTCCCTGCCGGCGGGGAACCTCATCGATTTCCTCCGGCGCTGCGATCGCCACGACCTCCGCGTGAACCTCTCCCTCCGGCCCGGGACGCCGATGGACTTCCGCTGGCGCGAGATGCGGGAGATCATCGAGAGCTGCCGCCTGCCGGAGTGGGACGTCGTGATGGCGTACGACCTCGCCTGGGAGCCGAGCCACCAAGGCGATGCGCACCAGCGCTCTTATGCTCCGCTCTGGGTCGAGTGGGTGCGGAAGCACTACGGCGACCTCCAGGCGGCGGAGGATGCGTGGGGCGTGACGTTCCCGGGGACGCCGGAGACTCCGAGCGTCCCGCCGATGTCCCGCCTGATCCGCGATGGCCCGTGGCGCGATCTCGTCGCCGACTACCGCGCGTTCCTCGATGATCTCGTCGGCGAGAAGTACGCCGAGGCCCGCCGCCTCGTGCGGACGGTCGATACCGACCGCCCGGTGAGCTTCCGCATGCAGCACGCGGGAGACCCGACGCTCAACTGGGAAGCGATGCTGCCCTACGACTTCTGGGGGCTGCGCGACGCGGTCGACATCTGGGAGCCCGAGGCCTACGGCAGGATCGGCGACTGGGAGAGGGTGAAGCCGGGGCGCTTCACCGCGGACTACGCGCGGCTCTGCGACCCGTCGAAGCCGGTCGTCTGGGCCGAAGCCGGGACGAGCGTGTGGGACCTCCGCCGCGGGCGGCCGGATCCCGAGCAGCTCGAGTTTCAGGCGCGCTTCTACCGCGACATCTACCGCATGCTGCGCGAGTCGGGATCCGACGGCGTCTTCTTCTGGTGGTACCCCGGGGGATTCCGGGTCGGCGAGCGGAGCGACTTCGGGATCATCAACCCGGACGGTACCGACCGGCCGGTCACGCGCGCCATCCGCGAGGAGGGCCCGCGGTTCCTCGCAGCGCCCAGGCCGCCTTCCCCCGATGTCTGGATCGACGTGGACCGCGACCGCGACGCCCGCGGCCTCTTCGGCATCTACGAGGCGGTCGCGGAGCGGTACTGGGAGGCGATCCGGAGCGGGAAGACGCCGGGGCTCCGCTGGGCGCGGAGGCCCGGAGAGCGGTAGGCTTCGCGCCGGGCGGCGCCGTCCCAGGCGCTGCGCCGTTCCGCGGCCCGGGCGGCGGCGCGTCTGGGGCTTCCTCGGGACGCTATCGCACGCCCGAGATCAGAGGTCCCACGGCCGCGCCGCGGTTACCGTTCCGACCGCGGCGCGTCCACCCTCCTCCGGCCCACCGCGAACGAGGTGGTGGCCGTGCGGGTGAAGGGGGCGATGGGCCTCGGTCTCCAGCGCTCGCGCAGCAGGGCCGGAGGAGCATCGGGAATCGCCGTCTCCCCGCGCTCGTTGGCGATGGTGACCGTGACCCGATACACGCCTTCTCGATCGAGGCCGGCCACGCGCGCCCCGTACATCCCGTCGTCAGCCTTCTCGTCGCCGTGCGCCGGCATATCGCCGGAGTCGAACAATCTGATTTCAGACGCGGTTCCGTCCGGTCTCTGCAGCTGTCCGGAAACCTCGGCCTTGGCGACCGGAACGCCTCCGGCAACCACGACGGCCCGCAGCACGGCGGTCTCTCCCGGCGCATACCTGGCCGCGCCGCTTCCGATCCCGCAGTAGAGATTGGGGGCATCGGCAACGGCCTGGGTGGTGTACCGGACATCCCCCTGCCGCCCGTCTCCCGTCGGCTTCGCCCGCACCTGCATCTGCCATACACCGGGCTTGGGTCTTCGAATGCGGTAGAAGATGTGGTGCGGCTTCTCGGCGTACTCGATCCCGGGCGTCTCCGGCGTGATCACGGTTCCATCCGGCTGCCTCAGGGAAAGTCCGAACGCGCCGCGACCCTCCGGCCAGTGAAGCACGAACGTCTCCTCGCGCGTGAACGTGTCGACCAGTATTTCGCGCGAGCGGGCTTCGCCCCGTGCCATGGCGGCCGAGGCCGGCGGGTAAGATTCCATGCCTCGTATCTGCGCCGCGTAGTCGGTGTAGATGACCGCCAGGTCGGCGGCGCTGGGAGCACGCGTGTAGGATCCGCCTGTG
>JAFGKN010000716.1 GCA_016928605.1 Planctomycetota bacterium
CTCGAGGCGTGGAACGAGTGGGGCGAGGGATCGTACATCGAGCCGAACGCGGAGTTCGGCTTCGAGGACCTGGAGGCGATCCGCGCCATCTTCTGCGAGCCGGACGCCCCCCCGCGAAACATCGCCCCCCAGGACCTGAACCTCCCAGGCAGATACGACCTCCGCGAGCGATGAGCGGGATCTGACGCAGATGACTCGACGGACTGGGGAGTCGGCCTCGGTCTCGAGCCTGCGGGCCGCCTCCTCAGACAGGCTGTCCGCGCCGGAGGACACTCGCTCGTTCATCGGGAGGTGGAGCGGAGGATCACGACGACGGGGAGAATCCCGGCGATCGCCCATCGAGCAGGACCCGCTCCCATCCGGATGTTGACTGTGCGGCACGTGTGAGTACAGTTGGAGCAGCCGGCCGAGAGCCCCGATGGGCTCTCCGGGACCGGTCAGGGCGAGAGGGTCGGCTGCGCAGGTGCTCGGTTTCTTGCCGCGGTCGCGAGGGCGGAGGAGGGTGTCCGGTGCTTTGAGCTTATCCATAGAGTCCATCCTGGCTTCGGCCGGCTACGGAGCCGACGGAGCGACTTTTGGCAGCAGCTCTTGGAGAAGGAGGTCTGTCATGTCGCAACGACTCGGCCGTCGTTCGGTCGCCTGTACCTCGGGTCTCCCCTGCATCCTCGCCGCGTGCCTGCTCTCGACGCACCCCGTCCGGGGTGGACAGCCGCCGGACTGGATCGCCTTCGTGGGCTCGCCGCGTCTCGACATTCCGTACGCGATCGCCGTGGACCCGTCCGGCTCGGTGTACGTGACGGGCGAGTCGGACGGCGGCGAGCCTCCGCCGGGCGCGCCGCCGGACATCTGCGATGACGACGATGTGTGCCTGGACTGGCTGACCGCGAAGATCTCGGCCGATGGAGCGGAGCTCTGGCGCGCCCGGCACCGCGGGCCGGGCAACAGCCACGACGACGCCCAGGCGATCGGCGTCGACGGGGAGGGAAACGTCCTCGTCGCGGGACGGACCAGCGCTCCCGACAGCCCTGACACATTCACGGTCGTCAAGTACGCCCCCGACGGAGCGGAGGTCTGGGTGCGATCGCTCGTGCCTCCCGGCGGGTGCGACCCCTGCTACCCGGCGGTCGCCGCGATCTCCGTCGACGCTCCGGGAGAGGTGACCTGGACAGGGACCAGCGAGCGGTTCGAGCCGGCTCCTGTCCCCCGGTACGTGGGGTCTTTCGTGACGGCGCGGTACGCCGCCGACGGCGCGCTCCTCTGGTCCTCCGTCGAGACTCCGGCGCGACTCCCGGGGATGCCGCCGCTCCCGGGCATCCAGAGCGTCAGCGGCGACGGTACCGTCCACGTTGCCGGCGTGGCTCACGACGCAGTCTCCGGCGTGAGCTCCATCATCACCGCGGCGTACGCGCCGGACGGAGCGCCCCTGTGGTCGCGCAGGTGGCCCCAGCCCACGGCGCTGGGCGGCCCCGCGGCGCTGGGCGTCGACGGATCCGGAGCCGTTGTCGTGGCGGGCTCCATCCAGATCAGTAGTACGGACTACGACTTCATCACGCTCAAGTACGGGCGCGGAGGCGAAGAGTTGTGGTCGAGACGCTACGACGGGCCTGGCGCGCCGGAGGCATCCTGGGACGGTGCGACCGCCATCGCCGTGAGCCCGCAAGGCGCCGCCTACGTCATCGGGACGAGCCAGGCGGACGACGGCCGGCGCGAGCTCGCGCTCGTCAAGTACTCCGCGTCCGCCGCCTACGTCATCGGGACGAGCCAGGCGGACGACGGCCGGCGCGAGCTCGCGCTCGTCAAGTACTCCGCGTCCGGCGACGAGATCTGGGTGCGCCGCTCTGATGCGATCGGCGTGCCGGTGGGCAGCGCGAACGCCGTCATCCTCGATACCGACGGCTCGGTGCTCGTAAGCGTCACGGGCGGCAATCTGCATCCGGTCTTCCGGTGCTCTCCCGCGGGCGACCTGCTCGAGCGCAGGGCGTATGAATCGCCGTCCGGCATCGCCGACGTTCGAGCCGTGCATCTCGAGCCGACCGGCAGGCTGTACCTCGCGTGCGACGCGCGCCGGCCCTACGGCGACGTCGACTATGCGGTGCTCCGGTTCACGCCGGCCCCGCCGGAGCTGCGCAGGGGAGACTCGAACGCGACGGGCTCGGTGGAGATCGGCGACGCGGTGTTCACGCTGCTCTACCTCTTCGCCTCGGGCGAGACGCCGGCGTGCTTCGATGCCGCGGACGCGAACGACGACGGCTCGCTGGACGTGTCGGATCCGGTCGCGACGCTGATCTACCTGTTCCTCGGGGGTCCGCCCATGCCGGAGCCGGGGCCCGATGGATGCGGCATCGACCCGACGCCGGACGGCCTCGGCTGCCTCGCCGTCGAATGCCGCTGAGGTTCTCCCGGAGGAGTCTGCGGTCCGGAAGGATCTGGGCTGGCGAGAAAGCCATCGTCAGGGTCGAGGCCCTCGACAACCTGTCGGCGAGCGCGCGCGCTCCCTCCTCGCGCATCACGGACGAATCGAGGATGCGCCCAACAGGCTCCTAGTAGAAGAGGAACACCCACCAGTTCTTCATCGGCTTCCCCTCGTCGTCGAGGGAGAGGTTGTCGAGACCGGGCATGCACTGGCGCCAGAAGACCATCCAGGGGCCCATGCA
>JAFGKN010000717.1 GCA_016928605.1 Planctomycetota bacterium
CACGACCCGAAGACGCTCCTGCGCTGGCCTCCCGTCAAGCCGGGGACTCCGCGATACACGATCCGCGCCATCCGCGTCGGCGAGTGCCAGGTGACGTCCGAGATCGTCTTCCAGGACCGCTGGGGAGATGACCAGACCACGCACCGGTTCTTCCTCTACGTCTGGCTGATCGAGGGGGGAGAGAGGCCGATCCTCGTCGAGACCGGACCCAATCCGAAGTACGTCGAGGCTTTCAATCGCTCGACCGCCAAGTACATCCCGGGAGGCCTCCGGCAGACTCCGGAGGAGGATACCCTCGTCGCGCTGAGGAAAGCCGGCGTGGATCCGGCGAGCGTGAGCCACGTCATCGTCACTCACTGCCACGGCGATCACTACGACTACTTCGGCGAGTTTCCGAATGCCCGCTTCGTCGTCAACCGGAGGGAGCTCGAGGATTCGCGGAAGAGCTTTCCTCCCGAGATTCGCAAGGCTCTCGAATCACGTCCCGACGTCCTCCAGGCGGTCGAGGACGAGGAGATCGTCCCCGGCATCCGCGCGGTGCCCCTGGGCTGCCACACGCGAGGCAGCCAGGGCGTGCTCGTCGAGACGCACATGGGCCCGATCCTCCTCTGCGGCGACGTGGTCTACCTCTACCAGAACATCGAGGAAAACCGGCCGGGGCGCAGCCCGAGCCCCGACGCCTGCCTCGAGGCGATGGCCCGCATCCGCTCGCTCGCCGACATCGTGCTCCCCGCGCACGATCCCGAGACCCTCGAGCGCTGGCCCGGCGGAGTGATCGGAGGTCTGCCCGGCGACATGATCGCCAGGCAGAAGTGATTACCGCCGGTGCTCCGGGCCGAGGCGGAGCTCAAGGGGCGCGATCTCGGCGGCGTCGAGCTCGACTTCCTTCCGAGTCTCCTCGGCGCCGAAGACCTCGATGCCGTAGCGACCGGGCTCGAGGCCGGAGAAGCGGAAGCTCCCGTCGGGACCGATCGCTTTGTAACGAGAGCGCGCGCCGTGCTGGTGGTCAACTGGACAGATCCGGATCGAGCCGCCACCGCGCGGCTTCCCGTCAGGGAGGAAGACCGTACCGATGCAGCCGGCGCCGCGCTCGACGCGGATTTCTCCGACGTCGAGCGTACGATCGGCAACGCGCAGCGGACCGAGCCGGGCGTCGAGGTGATCCGCAGTGTGGACAAGAACCGTCAGCTCGCAGTCAGCGGGAACGTCCAGCACGAACTCGCCCCGTCGGTCGGTGACTGCAGAATCCGCGCGCCGGCCCTGAAACATGATCGCGATCTTGCGCCCCCAGCGATCGAAGGCCATCATCGTCCCACGGGGGACGCGAGATGGCGCTTCTTCCCCGTCGATGTGCCCTGTCACCTGCGCGTTCACGAGGAGGGAGCCATCGATATCGAGGACGCGTCCCCGGAGCTGCAACGCCGGTCGCATGGGAATCTCGATCTCGCGCCGCTCCGCAGCGACCAACGTGAGGTCGGCCTCGAAACCGAGATATCCGTGCGCATGGACGCTGAGGATGTAGTCCCCTGGAGGCACGTCCGTGAGGTTGAACTGTCCTGCCGGCTGCACGAAGATCTCACCGCTGCCATAGTCGGGACCGCGCGAGCGATCGAGATGCACCTCGAACTCGCGCAGCGGCGCGCCGCTCACGGCGTCTCGAACTACGCCAGCGATTGCTGCCATACGCGCGAGCACGAGTTCGACGGTTTCACCGGGAACAACAGCCAGCGCCTCCGACTCGAACGTGTCGAGCTGGGCACGGATCCAGATGACCGGTAGGTCGACGTGTGCGAATCGAAATCGGCCCTCGCGATCGCTCCACGCGGCAACATCCCGAGGCGAGTACTCACCGATGACCACCCGCGAGCCCGCGACTGGGAAACCGCGCTCATCGACGACTTGGCCAGCGACCTGCGGGCCTCCCCCCATCCCGATGCGCAGCTCAGGCGCCTCGGTACCCTCGATGAGCACGACCCGTTCACTCCGTGCGATCCCGATCCCGTCCGCCCGGACGATAGCGCGAAACGTGCCCGCCTCGAGCCCTCCAAGCATGAAGCGACCGTCTGCGTCGCAGAATGTTGTCCCCCCGGCTCCACCCCATGACTCGCTGCCATCGTTCTTCGCTCCTGCGAGCCGCTCGAGTCCGACCCGTGCATTCGAGACCGGATCTCCGGCAGCCAAGATGACCCGACCGTATATCGCGAGCCCAGGCTCTAGCTGGACATCGCCTAGATCGGTTTCCGCCTTGAGGGCCCAGATGATCAACGGCTCGGCGCGCATGTAGCGGTCATCACGTATGTCGAGCCGGTACTCGAGACCGCGCTCGAGCTCTTCCACGCGGAACGTCCCGTCGTCGCCAGAGTCAACTTGCCGGCGCAAGAGGATACCCTCGGTCGACTCGGCCCAGATCCGTGCTTCGGCGACGACTCCGCCATCGGCATCGACGACACGCCCCCGGAGCGTCGCGCTGGCCCCCAGGCGGATCTCGAGCTCGAGGGGCGGCGCGTCAGCATCGGGCACATCGACCTCGAGAACACGCTCCGGGAGACCGTCAGTACGAGCTTCAAGCATCGAGCGGCCCACCGAAGCGTTCGAGAACGCGAACCGGCCCTCGGCATCGGTCGTCGTCTCGTAGCGGCGTCGCCACATCCGGCCGCTGATCAGCGAGTCGGCACAGAGATCGAGCGCTACCTGTGCATCTCCGAGCGAGCTGCCGGTCGCATCGAGAACGCGTCCGCGAACCGAGCCGCCGCGCGCCATCACGATCGTCACGTCTTCACTCGACGCGGCGATCTTCGGCAACACCGCGATCGCCCACTCCGGATGCCGGACGACGATCCGGTGATTGCCGGAAGCGAGACGATCGAGCCGGAACGTCCCGTCCGCCGCCGTCTTCACCCGCAGCGCCTCGCGTGCCCAGTTGTCGACCTCCCCCGCGATCCCGTACACCATCGAGCCCTGCTGATCAAACGCTGGCGTCGTCTCGACCGTCGCTCCCTCGATCGGCTCACCCTTCTCTTCGATCACCCGTCCGCTGATCGCGAGGCCTCGGGTCATCACGATCTCGACCCAGCGCTCCTCGCCGGCCGCCAGGTAGAGGTTCTTGATCTGCTCGGGCTTGTCTCTCGCACCGATCGCGCGCACGAAGTACGTTCCGGCCTCGAGGCCATCGAGGACGAACTCCCCCTCCGTCGTTGTCACCG
>JAFGKN010000718.1 GCA_016928605.1 Planctomycetota bacterium
CAGCGACAACCGTCTCGATCCAGCGGCGCGCATCATCCCATTCTCCCGTGTAGATCGCTGCTCCTTATCGCAGCAAGAACCCGAGGCGCCGGATACGTCCTCAGCGCACTACTCCCCCTTTGCCGCCGGCCCCAGCGGAGGGATCTTCGCTTCCTCCATCCACAGCGTGAAGTGACCCCGCGGCGGGATGAGCCCCCTCGGGTTGTTGTATCTCAGAAAGCTGATCGCGGCGATGGTCACCTTGCCGCTTCGGAACTCGTCGCGGAAGTCAGCGTACACATGGCCGCCGCGCGGCTGTCCGCCCTCCCTCCTGCCGACGCCGGCGTTCGACTCGGCCAGCAGTCTGCCGTTGACATGGATCGCGTAGCCCTCGCCGGCATTGACGTGGGCGCTGCCCCCGACAACGAGCCGATAGCGATGCCCTGCTTTCAGGGAGGGAATCTCGAATGTGCCGCGGACCAGAAGAACCTCGTTCTCCCACAGCGTCCTCGGCTTCTCGCTGCAGCCGCAGAACGGCGCCGTGCACGACTCTGACAACGGCTCCAGCTTGCCGTCGAGCTGACCAAACGGCGGGAGTCCGCTCTTCCAGCCCGCCTTCGCGGCATCGAAGTCGCGTGCGAACCAGCTCGCCATCCCTTCGGGACAGGTCACCTTGCGGTAGCGGTTTCCCTTTTCCTTTGGAAGATCCTCCGGCGGGTCAAAGCTGAAGTACTCCCATCCCATGTTCCTGAGATCCGGACCGAAGGCGTGCCAGTCATAGTCGTGCAGTCCGGCCGCGCGATAGAGCGCCGTCAGTCCCTCCATCGCGCCCCGCAGGAACTGTGAAGGCCGCTGCGGCCTTTCCCCGCTCGCCTCCCTCAACAGCGCAGCGTTGTACCTGGGATTGACGATGTAGCCCGGGATCATGCCATCGAGAATGATCGGGGCCAGCGCCGCCTGCGCCGCAGCCTCGTCCTTCTCTGCCGAGCCGGAGCTTGGCGGCTGGACAGCGGGTTCTGGCCTGAGCGCTTGGGGAAAAGCTTCCGCGTTTCCACCGAGGAGCTGGACCATCGCCCGGCCGAGGGCATCGCCTACGAGCATGTAGGTCTCGGCATTGCGGTTGTAGTGATAGTCCTGGCTCGTCGGTGACTCGTCGACCTCCCGCCAGAAATCGCGCGTGTCCACGGAGGCCACGGTGCCGGCGAGCTCCGGATGCTTCGCCGGATCGCCGACGGCCATCTGCGCCTTGAGGATCTTCAGGAACTTGTCCGCCATGTTGTGTCCGCCGAAACCGACCGTGGCGATGACAACCGGCAACCGGGGCGCCTTGAATTCCTCGCGCACATCCCTGATGAGGTTGACCAGGTTCTTCTCGTACTCGTCGATGAGCTCCGGAGTGAAACTGTCCTTGTGGCCCTGCCACCAGGCGAAGCCGGCGATCTCGTATCCCTGGCCCTTGTAGCCGGGCACGATCTCGGCGATCTGGTCCAGGGTCTTGCGGACGCCTTCGACCATGAGCTTGTACTCCAGCGACTCCCACTCGCTGCCGGGGTCGTTCCGGCCGCTCGACGGCGGGCGGAAATCAAAGCCCAGCGAGCGATTCCCCTGGGCCGTCTTGATGAGCAGGACCTGCTCGTCGTGGTAGGTCCCCAGGACATGACCGAAACCCAGCTCTGGACCGATCGATCGCCCGTTCGAGACAGGGCTGAGAGGGCTGCCCTTGAAGCCGAGACGGGCTTCCTGGAAGTAGACGTCGTTCCGCACCGTCCACTCGCCCTGGTCGTCGATCAGGTGCGGAAACTTCTTCTCGCGCTTCGTCACGTTCTCGAGGTCGCCTGCGCCGACCAGATCCTCCCGGCTCATCCACAGCGCCGTGGATCCGCCCTTGAAGTAGGTAATCTTGAAGGAGTAGCGCCTGCCCGCTTCGAGCGCGACCTGCTGCTTGACCGCTGGGTCGCCGACCTCCCTCCGGTACACCTCCTGTCCATCCAGCTCCATCACGTTGTACGAGCTGTCGCCGTGGCCAGCCTGGGTGGTGTAGCTGCCGGACTCGGGAACGTCGATGAAGCCTCTGACCACCACCGTATGCGGCCCGGCGATGGTCGGAAGCGTTCCCTGCACAACGCCCAGCGCGACCGCCTGGGTCTTCGCCGGTCTTGCCTCTTCATAGTCGGCAGCCGGGTCGTAGGCGCCCGTGTAGATGGACGCCGTCGCGCCGCAGTCTGCATCCGGATCGGCCGACACGTGGATGCCGTGTGAAGCGATCCTGTAGTCTCCCACCGGGTAGATGGACAGGGGCCCCTTGGGAGCCGCGGGATCGGCGGTGAAGTAGATCCCGCTGTAGCGGCATCTCGCGCCGCTGATGTCGCCCATGCCCACCATGTTGGACTGACCAGCCAGGATGTAGACCTTGACCGGCTTGGTGGTGTCGGGCGGTGTGCCGTCCGGATCGGGCAGCTGTGCAGGGATATCCTTGGCTGCCGCATCGAACGCGAGGCTGGCCACTGCCAGCAGCGTGAAAGCAAACAGCCTGTTGACTCTCTGGCTCATCACGGTCTCCTTTCGCGCTTGAGTGTCCTCCCGCAGCTCTGGCGCCGCGCCGTCGGCATCCTCGCTCGGCCTCGGGCCTACGGAGCGTCTACTGAAATAGGCTCTAAGCTGACAACAGGGGCATCGCCGTCATCGATGCACGAGCCGGCTCGTCGTGGATCGGCGGGGGTTTCATAGACTCGATCCAGATACTGGAGATTCTGTGTAGAAGCGGGGGCATGTCACAATCGCCCGGCCGCCGCACTTCGGAAAGGTCGTCGCCGCGATCGCGACTTCACCCCTGCTGTACCCCTCGACAGACTCCCCGGTGCTGCAGGCACCATGGGATTCGGGGCCCAGCCGTCGTCCGACTCCGTGCTCGGCGTCGACGAGCGCCTTGCCCTTGATGCGGGTCCTGCAGCGGCCGCCGCCGACAGGCCGGCCTGAGCCGAAGCGGATACGCTGGAGGTGTCCCTGCCTGCGCGGGGGCAATCCGGACGTTCCGCGCATCAGCAGGACTCCCTTGTCTCAGAAGGTACTCATCAGGTTCTTGCAACGACAGTCAGCATTCGAACACGGGTGAGCACCTGTAACCAGTGCCGGAATTCAGAAATTCGGCGTGGTTCGGAAATGGAGCGATCCGGGTGACACTGGGGTGTTTCAGAAACGAAGAACAGGCGCCGTAGGCGCCCGGCGCCCATCAGGCGCCGAGGAGAGGGAGGCCGCGTGTCGCGGCCGGTGC
>JAFGKN010000719.1 GCA_016928605.1 Planctomycetota bacterium
GGACGCGAGACGGCTTCAGATTCGCCGCGCTGTGACCTTCCGGCGGCGCCGAGCGGAGCGGGCGGCGGTATGACCCGCGAGGGGGGCCTCGTCCGCTCCGATCGAGCGGCGCCGAGCGGGTCGCGGCTCGATCCGTGAGGACGCCTCGTGCGCTCGGCTCGAGCGGCGCTGTGAGGGGATCCACCGCCTTGGAGGAAGCCGGGCCGGCCGAGGAGGCTTCCTGCCGGGCGGTTGGAGCCCGCCGGGGAGAGGCATCGCCGGTCAGCGGATGCCAACAAGATGTTGACTCCGCGCCGCCTGCGGCTACCCTGGTGGGAGATGGCCGGATTCCGCAGAGGAGTCTCCAGAGCCCAGGGAGCGAACGAAAGGTCCGAGCGTTGTCAGGGAGCCTGAGTCGAACCCCCTGACCGGCTCGAGGGCGAGGTCTGCCATCCGGGCATCATGGGTCGTGCACAGGTTGAGCGGATCTCGGAGGGTCCGCTGTAGGTTGAATCGCGTCTCAGGGGACGGGGCCGCGCCAAGGTTCGAGGTGCCGTCCGCCTCTTGACCGATGGAGGTAGCCATGTTTCGGATGAGGCTCTTTCGCTCTTTCTGGAGCGCAGGATGGGTGGCCGGAATCGTCGTCCTGACCTGCTCTGCGCTTCCGGCGCAGACGCTGGAGGGCGCATTCGTCTTCGGCTCGCGCAGCCTGGCTTGTCAGACGCCGAACGAGGCAGGAACGAACTACGATATGGTCTTGCAGATCGATGGGAATCCGAGCTCCATCGAGTACGGCATAGTGGGTGTGAACTACGGTTACGAAGTCCTTTACGATCTCGCAGGGATTTCTCTGCCGTTTCCGCCCCACTCGGCGAGGAACGGCTGGGAGGTCTACGGGCCGATGGACGACTCGGCCAACAACCGCGCAGAGTTCCCCGACACCTGTCCGGAGCAGATCTACGACTCCTTCATCGGGTGCAAGAACTTCCTCGCGACCTGCGACGAGGCTCTCATCGGGAACCGCGACGATCCATGCTCGCCGACCATCATTCCCGACGGCTGCATCTTCAGGATCGACGTTCCTGACGGCTGGTACCGTTTCGTGGCCGCGGTGGGAGAGGCGGATAACCGGCACGCTCACCGCATCCTCGCCGAGAACGGCGGCGAGGGGCCGCCGCAGGAGATCGGTCCGAATCACGTGGTGCTCGTGGCCAACCACGACCAGGCGCAGTTCGACATCGGGCAGATATCGGGCGACGATCCGGGGGACGCGGTGTTCGCGTGCGTCGGCTTCGACGACAAGGTGCCGCCGGTAGGCGACGGCATCGCGCCGGATCCCGCGTTCGTGAACATGGACGAGAACGGCAGGCCCACCTCCTGCCCCCCCAACAGCCCCGCGCTCCACGTGACCGAGGGCTATATCCGGATCCATTGCCTCCAGGCCAATTCCAACAGCGGCATCGGAGGGGCTCGAGATTCCAACGGGGGCGACATGGTGCTCCTCGAACTCTGGCGCCACGACGCAGAGCCGACCGTCCTGCCGACGCCGAGTCTCACGCAGAGCTTCGATGTGGACGTCTACCAGCCAGGGGACACGATCGAGGTCCAGATCGATATCCAGGGCGTCGCCACCTCGGCGACGATCGTCGCGACCGTTCCCGATGGCTGGACGCCTAGCAATCCCTCGGCCGGCGGATCGGTCAGCGGCCAGACGGTCACGTTCAACGTCGCCGCCGAAGGTCAGGTGAAGTACTCCGCCACGGCGCCGGATCTCTGCACGGGCGGTGTCTTCACCGCCAGCGCGGAGATCGAAGGCGCCGCCTGCCAGCCCGTGGCCAGCGGGGCGCCCCTCTGCGATCCGGGAGAGTGTGGCATCCAGGCGAGCGGAGGCGTGAGGCACGTGCTGGTGATCGGGCCGATCGCCATCGCCGCTCCGGACACGGCCTGCAACGACAACGGCGCCTTCGAGACCTGTGACTACATCACGAACGCCGACGGCTCGGTGAGCGAGGCCAATGTGCTCGTCGAGGAGGGCGACGATGTCACGCCGGACTGGACGGGGGGCGCTGCCTGCGGCCTCGGGATCGGGGCCGCACCCAACCTGGATCTCAATCCAGAAGGCGGGGATACGCTGACCGTCTGGAAGGCAAGGGCAGACTCTAGCGGATGGGTCGACTACAACCTGCCAGGTCACCTCGACGATCCGATCTTCCCCGTGGCGGACGGCGAGATCCTCGCCAATTACGTGATCTACAGCGTGAGCTACCTCGAGAACACCACCGGGGATTGTCTCGAGGCCATGCTCGAGGTGGGGAGCGATGATGGCTGCAAGATGCTCGTCAACGGCCGGCAAGTGCACGCGGCTGCGATCTGCCGCTCGCAGCCGGGCTACGGCGCCGGCGACATGGTGCCCGTGATCCTGACGCCCGGAACGAACATCGTCGTCATCGCCGTCGTGGAGAATACGGGTAACAACGGCGTGCGGCTCGTCGTGCGCAATCCCGATGGCACTCCGATGACCGACGGCAGCGTGGTCGGCACCTGCGTGCCGCCGGCCGCCTATCCGGTGATCTCGGACGTGGTTGTGACGCGCGCCATCGATCGGCTCTCGATCACCACGCCGGATGCGGGGATCATCACGGTGACGCTCTCTGCGAGCGGGGTTGAGGGACCGACGGCCATCGCGGACATCTTCCCTCCCGAGATGGAGGTCCAGGATGCCGGCGGCGGATCGGTCGCAGGGAATACGATCACCTTCAGCGTCAGCGCGGACGGCGATTCGATTTACACCCTGAGGCTCGCGGGGAACCCCGATGAGTGTCCCTTCGTGAGCACGACCTTCTCCGGCAAGGCGACGCCGCAGGGCGCCTGCGCCACGATCATCGGCGGAGATGCGAGCATCGGCTGCATCACGACATGCCCCGACGATCCCGCCACCTCCGAGGAGCTCGTGGAAGCGTTCATCTTCGGCACCCAGCCGGCGCTTCTGGCCGGTGGTTCCTGCCCGAGCTACAACGATCCCGGCTTCTACTACACGATCGTCGACCAGATCAACAACGATCCGCTCTCGATTGCCTACCCCGACGAGGACATCGAGCTCGCGGCCGGCATAGTGTATCCGGACGAGGGCCGGCACTACGGATACGAGATCGTGTACCAGGACAGCGCGGGCGCCGTCGTCGTCGATCCTGATCTGGACGTATCGCCCTACACGCCCCGCGGCGGCGGCTACGAGATCTACGGGCCGCTCGACGAGTCGGCCAACAACCGGAACGACTACCCCGACACCTGCCCCGAGCAGATCTACGACTCGTTCATCGGCGGGAAGAACTGGCTGAACCAGGACGGCTGCAACCAGAGCATCAACGAGCCGCCCGACGGCAGCGTCCCCTGCGCCGAAGGAAACTTCACGCCGCTCGAGCCGGACGGGATCATCTTCCGCGTCGACGTGCCGAACGGCTCCTACCGCTTCGTCATGGCTGTCGGCGACACGGACAACGTCCACGCGCACCGGATCGTCGCCGAGGA
>JAFGKN010000720.1 GCA_016928605.1 Planctomycetota bacterium
CAGGCGCGCCTGCGCCCGCCGGCGCAGCAGGCTGTCCTCGACGCCGCTTCGATCGAGCCAGTCGTAGGCCAGAGCGGCCAGCCCTTCCTTGCCCAAAGCCTCGTAGCAGCACCCGGCCCGGTAGGCCGCGCGCTCGCGGTCCGCCGACGCGCGGGCCGCCGGCGGCCTCCTCAGATAGATGGCCTCGTACTGCCGCGCCGCTTCCTCGAAGCTGCCCGCAGCGACCTCGAGGTACCACGCCTCGAGGAACTCAGGCCCGGGCGGGCTTTCGCCCGCCGCCCTCCCCCGGAAGACGGCGCACAGCAGGAGACCCAGGATGAAGAGCCCTTGGATAGAGCGCATGGAGCACCCCGAGATGACTCCGTGCCGGAGATTGGATAGGAGTGGCCCAGAGCCATCCCAGAAACAAAAGAGAGAAAAGAGAAGAGAACAAACCCTGAATGCCATTGAGACGATATCCACGCTCCGAGCCACTCACCCGAATCTTAGACGACCTTCTGTCACCAGAGTGTCACGGCGAGGGGAAAAAACGGAGAAGTTTCGTCGCAGCTCTCCCCGGATACCAGGAGGAGAGGCGGGACGGCCGAGGTCAGCTCGCGCAGAACTTGTAGCCGACGCCTCGAACCGTGACTATGTGGCGGGGGTTGTCGGCGTCATCCTCGATCTTCTGGCGGAGGCGGTTGATGAAATTGTCGATGGTGCGCGACGTCCCGTAGTAATCGAAGCCCCAGACCTTCTGCAGGATTGATTCGCGCGTGAGGACCTTTCCCTGGCTCCGGACGAGACAGCGAAGCAGCTGGAACTCCTTCGAGGTGAGGCTGACCGGCTTGCCCTTCACCTTGACCGTCTGCCCGCGGAAGTCGACCTCCACCTTACCGAAGCGGCAGGGCTTCTCGTCGGCCTCCCTGAGCCGGCGCAGGATGCTCTTGACGCGCGCCAGCAGCTCGCGGACGCTGAAGGGCTTGGTGATGTAATCATCGCCGCCGAGATCGAGCCCCGTGATCTTGTCCCCCTCCGCCGACTTGGCGGAGAGGAAGATGACCGGGATGTCGATCCTGTTCTTCCTGAGCGTCTCGCAGAGCTCGAATCCGTTCAGCCTCGGAAGCATGATGTCGAGGATGATCAGATCCGGCTTGCCGTCGACCGCCATCTGCAGGCCGATCTCACCGTCGGCGGCGGCGAGCACGTCGTAGCCCTCGAACTGCAGGTTCTTCCTCAGGCCGAAGAGCAAGGCGTGGTCGTCCTCGACGACGAGGATCTTGGCCTTGGCGGCCCGCGGCTCGTCATCGTCTTGCTGCGCCATGGTGTTCCTGTCTGGGGGTCCTCCGGAGCCGATGCCTCGAGAGCAGATGCCATGGTACCGCGCACCGGACCGGACGTCTCATCCCGTTTGCCTCGCTCACCCCGCCAGCACGTCCGTCTTCCGCAGAGTGAGCGTGAAGGTGCTGCCCGAGTGCAGCTGGCTGGAGACCCGGATATCACCGTTGTGCTCCCTCGCGATGTAGCGGGCGAACGCGAGCCCCAGGCCGTACCCTTCCACATCGCGGGTCAGGTAGTCATCGGCCCGGTAGAACTGCTCGAAGACCCGCCGCTGGTCGCGCTTCCGGATCCCCAACCCCCGGTCGATCACCTCCACTGTGATCTCGTCGATCGACTCGCGCAGGTTGATGACGATCTTCTTGTCCCTGGGCGAGTACTTCGCCGCGTTGGAGATGAGGTTGAGCATCAGCTCGATCATCGACGCCCGGTCCATCTTGATCTTCGAGATGTGCTGGACGCTGTTGACCTCGATCTCGCGCGGGCGCTCCTTGTTGTAGTCCGTGAAGAGGCGCACCGCCTCCTTCACGACATCTTCCATGCTGCAACCGGTGTACTGGAAGACCTTCTTCTGCTGCTGAATCTTCGAGTAGGCGAGCACACGGTCGATGAGATTCGCCAGCCGGTCGCTCTCCTGGTCGATCATCTTCAGGCATTCCTCCCGCTCCTCGTCGCTCTCGACGCGGCCGGCGAGAAGAGTCTCCGTGAACATGCGGATCGCCGCCAGCGGAGTCTTCAGCTCGTGGCTGATGAAGCTGACGAAGTCCGACTTCATGCGCGCCGTGCGCATCTCGAGGAAGACCGACCGGAGCGTCAGGAGCGTCCCCGCCAGGATGGTGATCACGAGGACCACGATCGCCCAGCTGAAGGTGGTCAGCGTGAAGACATCGAAGCTGCGGAATCCGGGGGGAAGGCTTCCCGGCTCGGGCAGGTAGCACCACTGGAGGTGGTCGAAAGGAGCCGGCATCCGCATCCACGCCACCGCCTTGCTGCGAACGCGGTCCGGGCTGAGATCCCCGTCCTCCGACGGCAGCGTCGAGACCAGCTTCAGGCTCGACTCCGCAATCTCCAGATCGTCGAGGAAAAGCCTCGCGTCCTCGAGGAAGCGAGTGCGGTGAAGGCGGAGATGGACGTACATCGTCCGGTCGCTCATGGCATGCGTGGCGAAGACCGTCTCACCGGCGCCGGGCACGACGGCCCTGGTGTACTGGCACTCCCCGCTGAACCGCGCGTTCGCCGCGGCTGTCTCGAGGGGCTCCCCGAGCCGCCGCAACTGCTCGGCGGAGAGGCCCTGCGACGGCGCGCTCGCGGAACCGCCGGCAGCTGGCGCTCCAGGCCGCGCGGTCCGTTTCTCCACCTCCCGGCGAAAGAAGCGGACCGTCGCCGGATCCATGCGGCTCGACTCCTGCTCCAGGAGCGCCAGGAGCATCCGGCTCGTCGCGCTCCGCCCAACGACATCCGCCGCATCGAGCAGATCCAGGCGGCGAAGCAGCAGCGGAAGGCTCCGGAGCACGCCTGTCTCGTCGACCGTCGATCCGTAGCGGTCGATGGCCTGATCGAGGTACTCCAGCGCCTCCTTGCGCCTCCGGAAGCCGTGGTGGATCCGGGACGCCCCGAGAAGCGCCTCGAGCCGCGCGGCGTCATCGGCGTCCCCGTCCAGGATCTCGAGGTACTGCTCGAGCGCGGCGGCCGGATCCAGCCCCGATGATTCCTGCTGCCGCGCCTCGATCAGGCCCTGGTGGCGGCCATCGAACCACAGCTCTCTCACCGGCTCGGTGATCGGCAACGGCCGCAGCCCCTCGGGTCCGGTCAGCAGTACCTCGAGGATGTAAGGATCGTCCCGCAGCGAGGCGAGGAGATCTCCGGGCTCGCGGGCCTGCGCGATCAGGCGCGAGTAGAGATCGAGCCTCCGGCTCCACTCCCGTCCGACGTGCGCGCTGAGCTGCCGCAGCTTGCGCTGAAAAGGCTCCTTGGCGTACTCCTTGACGTAGCGATCCGCCTCGAATGCCGCGATCAGCCCGAGGGCCGTCACCAGGAGGCTCGGGATCAGGATCGCGACGAGCACCGTGGCGATCAGCCTCAGAGGAACCTTGCCGACGAAGCCCTTGAGTGTCCTGTACACGCGATCGACCTGTTCGAGAGCGCCGGCCCCGCGTCCTGTCGCACGCGCCGGAGAACATC
>JAFGKN010000120.1 GCA_016928605.1 Planctomycetota bacterium
AGGACCCTCCCCCTCCTCGGCGCCTGATGGGCGCCGGGCGCCTGCGGCGCCTGTTCCTCGTTTCTGAAACACGCCAGTGTCACGCGCATCGCGCCATCTCTGAACCACGCCGAAAAAGCCCCGCGCAGAGGCCAGGCGAGGGCCGCTCGCGCGCGCCGCAGCGTCTCCGCCGCCGGCACAGCCGTCCGTGCAGCCTGGGCTCGCCGCAACCGCGGACGCCGAGGCCCGCTGGAAGCCCGGGAAAAGCTCGAGGCAGACCGGACGGCTGCGGCGACAGCGGACGGGGCGAAGAGAAGATGGACCGCGGGGCTCGCCGCCGGGCCGCCGGCGGGTTACAACACCACCTAGATAGGCGCACGCCGCCCCGAGCGGAGGACGGCCCGGCCAGGACAGCGGCGCCGGCTCCGCGCAGGCTCGCCCCATATTCCATCTCCACGGAGGTCTCGCATGTCGAAGGAGTCTCTGCGAACGATCATCTGCTCCGCGATCGCCGCCGCCTGCGTGGCCTGCTGGGTCACGAGAGAGCCGGAGCCCGACTCCAGCCCTCCCGTGGCCGAGGCCGCCGATGCCCCGGAGCTCGACCCCGAAGAGAGCCGGCTCGTGGCGACGTTCGAGCGGAGCGCTCCGTCGGTCGTCTTCATCCTCGTGCTGCGGCGCGACGTCTTCTCCTTCGACGTCGAGACGGTGCCCCGCGGGAGCGGTGTGGTCTGGGACCAGGAGGGTCACATCGTGACGAACTGCCACGTCATCGAGGGGGCCGAAGCGATCGGCGTGACGCTGTTCGACCAGAGCTCCTATCCCGTCGAGAAAGTGGTCGGAGTCTCCCCCGAGAAGGACCTGGCGGTGCTGAGGATCAAGGCCCCTCGGGAGAAGCTGCACCCCGTCCGGACGGGAGACTCCGACCGGCTGCGGGTGGGGATGACCGCCCTCGCGATCGGAAATCCCTTCGGCCTCGACAACACCCTCACCAAGGGAATCGTCAGCGCGCTCGGACGCGAGATGGCCTCGAGGGTCGGGCGCACCATCACGGACGTGATCCAGACCGACGCAGCGATCAACCCCGGCAACTCCGGAGGGCCTCTTCTGAGCTCGAGCGGCGAGATGATCGGCCTGAACACGGCGATCCTCAGCGGAAGCGGCTCGAGCGCGGGCATCGGCTTCGCGGTGCCCTCCAACACCGTGAAGCGGGTCGTCACGCAGATCCTCGAGCACGGCAGGGTCATCCAGCCGGGGCTCGGCATCTACTTCGTCCGAGACCCTTTGGCCCGCCGCTGGGGCCTCAAGAAGGGCGTGCTGCTGCAGAGGGTCCTGCCCGGATCGTCCGCCGAGCGCGCCGGCCTGCGCGGCATCCGCTACTTCCGCGACGGGAGCCTGGCCCCGGGGGATATCATCGTGAAGATCGACGAGCACGAGATCGACGACTCCAACGCCCTCCTCAACACGCTGGACCGCTACCAGGTGGGAGACGTCGTGGAAGTGACGTTCATCCGGGACGGAAAGACCAACAAGGTGCGCGCGCGCCTCCAGGCGGTGGACTGAGCGATGGCACAGAAAAGCTTCTGGGAGAATCTCGGGCGAGGCATCGGCGAGGGCTTGCGCAAGGCGCGGGATGTGACGGAGCGGCTCACCGACCAGGCGGAGGGAAAGCTCGATCTCCGCCGCGCGCAGCGAGCGCTCGAGAACGACCTGCGCCGCCTCGGCGAGGCGGTCGCGGAGAGGGCCGTCGAGCGAGGCGAGGGCTCGGTGGATCTGGAGGCTTCTCCCTTGCGAGAGATGGTCGAGGCCGTCCGCGCCGGCCGCGAGGAGATCGCGCGGCTCGAGGCCGAGATCGAGGCGAAGGCCGCCGAAGAGGCGAACGCGCGAGCCGCGGCGGAATCCGCGGAAACGGACTTCGCGGAGCCCGCGGAGACATCGACGGGGTCCGAGGAGCCGTCCCCGCCGGCTGCGGGGCCGAGCCCCGCGGATGAAGAGACCGAGGAGCAGGTCGAGGAGCGGCGCGAGCCGCCCGGCTCCGCGGGAGGAGCCTGATCGACAGTCCGCCGCTGGGGATCCCGACTCCGAGCGCATCCCGGTTCGATGCGTCACGGAGCCGGTCTCGTCCGGTCGGCGACGCCGGCGGATGCGCCCGCGTCGAGGATGCGGAAGTCGCCCCGGATCGGGTCGCGGAACCGAGGGATGCCCGTCGCGATGTCCTGCGCTCGCGAGCGAGGGGGCAGCTCCTCCGGATGGAGGAGGCGGCAATCGGCGAGATCGATGCGCGAGGCCGCGGCCGCGAGAAACTCCACCGCGTTCGGACAGAAGACCGACCGGCGCGCCTCCAGCTCGCTGCCCGCCGGGCCGCCGGCGTCCCCCGCCGCGAGGATCGACCGGTCGATGACCGCGCCGAAGGCGTTGCCCGCCACGACGAGGTCCTCCGCCGTGACGCGGCAGGAGCCGCCGAGCCGGAGCCCGATCTCGCTCGAGGAGATGCTCCCCCCGGCGATCGCCAGCGCGCCTCCCTCCACCCGCACCGCTTCGGCGCCAACTCCGCGGAAGACGCAGGAGACGATGCGCGCGCCGCGCATCCCCCGAGCCCACAGCCCCCAGCCGTGGAGCCGGGCGAACGAGCAGGAGTCCAGCAGGAGCTCGCCGCCGGTCGCGGCGACGCCGCTGCGACCATCGGCGATGCGGCAGGCCCTGGCGTGGAGCACCCCGGAGCGCAGGCCCAGGGCCACTCCGCGCACCCCGCGGATCAAGGTGTGCTCGAGCGATAGGCGGCCGCTCTCGACCTGCAGAAACGCCGGCTTCTGGAGCTCTTCGCCGCCCGATGCCCCCTCGTCGCCCGCGGCGCCTCCCTCGAAGCGGCAGTGCGCCACGCGGCTCTCGACGGCTCCGCCTCCCACCGCGGCCGGCTCCTCGATCGAGATGCCACGCCAGGGGCGAGCTCCATCGGCGATGCGGAAGAAGACCGGCTCCCCGGCGCTTCCCTCCACCATCAGCGCTCCCCGCACGACGAGGCGGGCGCCGGGCGCGCAGAGGATTTCCGTCCCCGGCCCGATCTTCAGAGCGGATCCCGCAGGCACCACGACCTCGCCCGCGAGATGGTACGGCCCACCGGCGGCCGACCACTCCCCTTGCCTCGCCAGCGCCCCCTCGACGCGCGCCGCCCGCTCCACCTGCTCGATGCGCAGAGAGTGCGCTGCATTCAGGGCGAGATCGGGACCGAGGAGCTCGAGCCAAAGGTCCTCGCCGACTCCGGCGATGTCCACATCGGCCTTCCAGCGCGCCCGGACGGGATCGTAGTCGGCGGCGGATCCGTTGAGCCGCACGCTCCAGGTGAGCGCCGGATCCGCCTGGCCCCAGAGCGAGACGCGCCGCGCGCCGGCCGGGATGAAGACCCGCGCGCCGAAGCCGCCGGGCTCGCCTGCGGCCAGCCCGCTCCCATCCTCGATCGCGGCGTGCGGCCACGGGTGGTGCTGCTCGCGCAGGAACCTCTGCCGGCTCTCGACGAACCGGCGCAGCCGGGCGAGGTCCTCGCCGCGGAAGGCGCGCTCGAGGCTCGCGAGCCGCGGTGAAACGCTCGCCGCCGACATCGGCCCGTCGATGATCTCCCGCACTCGCAGGTGGAAGAGAGGGGCGATCGCGGGGTGGCGCAGGAACTTCCTGACCGCCGCGATCGTGGGGCGGAAGAGCGGCATCCGCGGGTCCGAGAACGTGCTGTCGTGGTCCCACGGAATCAGCAGGAACCGGCCGTCTTCCGGCCTCTCCGCGAGGTAGTAATCGTCGCCGTGGTCGAGGATCAGCCCGCCCTCCGCGTTGCCCATGACGTTGTTGGCGGCGAAGTACGTCACCCACTCCTCGATGTCGACATAGGGCTCGATCCTCGCCCGGTAGCCCTCGTCGGACGGGGAGGCGAGAGCCTGCAGGAGGCCCGGAAGGCGCCCCAGGTCGTCGCGCGAGCCATGGTTCATCTGGCGGTACGCGCGGCGGTAGTACGCCAGATCCTCGCCGTGATCGGAGAGGTCGCTCGGCGCTCCGGTCTCGTTGTCTCCTCGAAAGAGGAGGCCCGATGCGTCGCCGAGCTTGTCCTCGATGAACTCGCTGTCGACCACCTCGACCGAGACGTAGCGCTCGTCGTCGAAGCCCGGCGTCTTGAGGCGGATGGTGCGGGCGCGCGGGACGGGCACGCCGGCGAGGCGCAGCAGATCCGCGCCCGCCTTCTGGCGGTAGGAGTCGTACGCGTTGAGGATCAGCCGGTCGTGCCCGCCGTAGGTGTCGCCCGGAGCCAGCCGGAGCCGGTAGGAGTAGCGGCCGTCCTTCGGCCGCAGCGACGTGCGCCCCCGGTAGCGGATCGCCGCTCCGTGGTAGACGCGGCCCCGGTCCTCGTTCACTCCGCTCCCGCGGATCACGGGGATGAAGGTGCAGGGGAACCAGGTCGTCTTCTCCTTTCTCTTCATCCCGTGGAACTCCTGCCAGCGAGCCGGCGCCATGGCGATCCGGTAGCAGGGGAGATCCGGGAAGCGCTCGTCGGGCACATCGACGGCGCAGAGAAAGTCGTCGTCCCCCGGCGGCGCCTGCACATCCCCTCCCCCCGCATCCCGCGCGCGGATGCGGTAGCCGAGGAGAGCATCCCGGGGGAAGCGGCTCGGCAGCCGGAGGCGGCAGGTGTAGTGCCCGTCTCCCGCGAGGCCGTCGTCCTGGTTGCCCCGGTCGCTCATCGCGCGCTTCTCCACCTGCGATCTCCGCCCGTCCGCCAGCATCTGGTAGTAGAGGATCTGGACCTCGCGGAGCGGGCGGCTCGAGAGAACGCAGGCGTGGATCGTGACGGCGTCCCCCGGCGCGGGAAGGGGCGGATCGTGATACACGCTGACGACCGCCGGCGGCGAGTCCTCCCGCGCTCGCGCGTTCCGCCTGCCCGGGGATCCGCCGGGAGGGCCGAGCGTCCACGCCTGCGCCCAGGAGTTGTCGAGCCCCGGGTCGAGGAGCTCCAGGGAGAAGCCCTTTCCGTCCGCATCCCTCGGCCAGGGCGGACGGTCCTCGTAGACGACGCGGTCGACCTCGTTGCCATCCGCATCCTCGAGCGCGAGGTCATCGCCTCGGTTGGAGAGGCGCCCCTTGAAGGGGCCGAGGATGCGCCCGCCTCCCGCCGCCACCGCCGGCCGAGACATCAGCTTCTCCGGATCCCTCGCCACCACGAGGCAGCCGCCGCGCTCGAGGGACGCGCCGTCGGGAAAGCGGAACTCGACGGCCCCGTCGATCCGCCAGCCGCCGAGGGCGACCTCGTCCTTGTCGGCGTTGTGGATCTCGACGAACTCGTCGGCTCCGTCCGGATCGGTCCCGTGGTAGTGGATCTCGTTGATGACGACCTTGCGGACATCCGGCGGCGGATTGCTCCGCCCCTTCGAAGGGCTGCGGTACCAGCAGACCTGGCGGCTTCCATCGGGGAAGCGTCCTGCGCTTCTCCGCGAGAGCTTCTCGCCGGCCGGGAGGGAGTCGATGAGTTGCCCCTCGGCCGAGAGGAGAAGGAGGTGCTCGCCTCCGGCGGCGAGCAGCTCGGCGACGGCCGCGCCGGAAGCGATCGAGAGACGCCCCGCGGAGACGCGTCCGGAGAGCCCCACCGCCGCGGCCTTCGCGCCGTGCACCTCCAGCCGGATCCCGTCGAGCCGCGCCGTCTCCCCGCCGGTGTTGATCAGCTCGACGAAGGCTCCCTCGCCGCCCGCCGCCTCGTTGAGGCGCAGCTGGCGCGCTGGATGCTCGTCCCAGGAGGAGGAGGAGGAACGGCCGGAGGGCGACCCGGACGCGGAGGAAGAGCCGCGCGCGAGGGGGCCGGCGGCAGGCGTGACCGAGCTCGGCTCTCCGGGAGTTCCCCCGAGCCGGAAGCTCGGCCTCCAGTACCAGGCCTGATCCCAGTCGATCGGAGCCCCGATCAGCTCGAGGCTCGGCCCCTGCCCGTCGGCGCGCCGCGGCCAGAGACCTCCGAGACGCCCGCGGCCGTCGCGGTAGTGCAGCCAGGCGACGCAGCGCCCGGTCCGGTTGCGCAGGATCAGGATCTCGCCGGAATCTCCGAGACGGCCCTTGAAGTCGCCCGCCACTCTCGCACGCGGGGCGCGAGCTCGGATGCTCCCCGCCGACCGGGCGACGGCGAGGAACTCGCCCGGTGCCAGCACCTCGGCCGCGCCGAACGTGAACTCCACACCGCCCTCGAGCCGCCAGCCTCCGATGTCCACCCAGTGGAAGCCGGAGTTGCAGAGCTCGAGGAACTCCTCCTCCGCCTCCCCGCCCAGCGGGTGGTAGTGCACCTCGCTGAAGATGATGCCATCCTCCCCCCGCGCCCAGGTCTCGCGGGCCGCGAGGGGCGGGATCCCGCCGAGGACGAGCGAGAGGCAGAGCTGGGTGAAGAGAAGTAGGGGAGGCTTCCAGAGCATGGAGCCTCCATGGTACAGCTCCGCCGGAGCCAACGAGAAGATTTCCGGTGGTCTCGCGCGCAGATCTCAGCAGCTGGCGCGCCGCGCGACGCTCGTCCGCGGCCGTGGCCGCGCCGCCGCGCAGGTCGCATTCCGCTTCCGCGGCTCTGCGTCAGCGGCAGACAGGGCCGGGAGTAACGCAATCCATCGTATCGGCCGGGCCGCCGGGCGGATCGATGCCGCAGTCGCCCGCCGCGTACGTGGGCGCGCTCGGCGACGGCGCCGCGGGCGCGGCCTGGCCGAGGTAGAGCCACCCGAAGAGCCGGATCGCGTCCGTGATCGCCGGCTGCGGTCCCCCGGAGTCGTCCACGTCAGCGGCATCCATGCACTCCGGGGCCGGCCCGCCGGTGAAGAGGAAGCTGAGGATCCGGATGCCGTCCGTCAGGTTCACCGTGCCGTTCGAGTCGGCATCGCCGCGCACGAACCGCGCGCCGCCCGAGGCGCAGGGAGTCGACGTCGGCGCGTGGACGCCGGCCTTGTAGCCGACGTAGTCGATCTCGATGTCGCCGTCCTGGTTCACGCCCGGCACGCCGATCGCGAGGTAGTTGCCCACCGGCGCCCCGAAGTCCGGGTCGCCGGCCTGCAGCGCGGCGTCGGTGACGGTGTAGGACTGGAAGGGGGTTTCATCGCCGTTCACGTAGACCGTGATGTCGTACGTGTCATCGCCCTCGGGATCCTCCACCGTCACCCAGATCGAGCGGAACACGTCGATGTGAGCCGCGGGCAGAGTCACCGCGGGGTTGGTGCTCATCTGCATCTGCCCCGAGTCCGCGCTCGACTGGAGCGAGAACGCGAGCCCCCCCTCGTCGCCGAGGCCGGCGTCGCCCGGCTCATCGACGAAGTAGAAGCCGATCTGTCCGACGCCGCCGTCGAGGGGAGTCCCGTCGCCCGTGGGGTTCGCGTTGAGGTACTCCGGAGGCTCGGGATGGGCGCGCCACCGGGCGGCGAAGGTGACGCCGTCGCGCAGCAGGTTGCGGTCCGCAATCCCGGTATCGATGGCGAGGAGGATCTCGCTGTTGTTGGGCTCGTCGTAGGGATCGGGGAACTGCTCGTCGACCGACGTGCCGGCGGAGGGATCGGTCGTGTTGCCGGGGTTGAGGATCCGCAGCACCTTGACCGGACCGCCGCACGCGCCGCCGCCCGCCACGTCGCGCAGCTCCAGGCCTCCCGGCGCCAGCCCGGCCGGGGCCGCGCCGAACTCATCGGGCGCGGAGCCGTCCCAGGAGTCGTAGTCGACCGAGCGGACCCAGTCGCCGTCGAGGTTGCCCTCCACGCCAGGAACAGGGTTGTACTGGAGCGAACCGAGCGCCTCGAAGTCGATGAAGTAGTCCCAGCCCCCCGCTGGCTCGTCGTAGCTGCCGGCCTCGTCGACCGGGCCGCTCACCGTGCAGGTCAGCGTGCTGCACGTGTCGGTCACTTCCTCGCCCGCCGGCGCGATCGGAACCAGCTCGTAGTCATAGGCGACACCGAAGATGAGGTCCACATCCTCGTCGGTGTAGAGGGCCGCATCGCCGGGCAAGCCGGTCGCGATCTCCACGCCGTCTCGCAGGATCGTGAAGCTCTCCCACTCCTTGATGATGGGTCCCCAGGTGAGCTGCGGCCGGTAGAGACCGCCTCCGTCCACCGCGGTGCAGACGAGGCTGGGGATCATGCAGATCGGAGCGCAAGAGTAGGTGCACTCGTCGCCGCTCGGGAAGATGAAGACGACCGAGTAGTCGGTGTCCCCCTCCGGCTGGTCCGACTCCACGTCCGGATCGAGGTAGCTCGTGGCCGACGGGGGGAGAGTCGCGAGCAGCGCGCCCTCCCGCTGGACCTCGATCGACTCGGCGCCCGCGCGCGTCGGCCAGGTGAGCTGCGCCTGCGTCACACCGCCCACGAGGCTCAGCACGCAGGTCAGCGCGCCCGTGTCCCGGTCGCCGCACTCGACGGTGCAGCTTCGCGCGCCGCAGGAGAACGAGCCGAAGATGGGGATCACCTCGTACTCGTTGTCGAACGCGCCCGGCGAGGAGTCGACCACGGTCGTCGTCGCCGGATCGAAGGGAGAGCCGGGCAGCGGCTCGCCGTTGCGCGTCACGGCCACCGAATCGGCGGCGGCGCTCAGAGAGAACGTCAGCGTAACGTCATCCATCGCGCCGTCGTACGCGCAGGTCAGGCCCGAGACCGAGGGGCACACGTTGACGACCAGCCGCGGGATGAAGGAGAGGTCGGTCGAGGTGATCGGCCGGTTGTGCACCTGGACGGCGAGCACGTTCGTCCCCTGGACGAGGAGGGAGGATCTCGCGGTGAGGTCGAACTGCTCGGCGGTGCCCGCCTCGCGGCCGGCATCCGCGGGGTCGTCGAAGGCGAACTCCACACCCGCGCTCCCCATGCTGGCGGAGCGGGCGACCTCCTCCCCGTTGAGGAAGGCGATGAACCCGTCGTCGTAGTCCACCTCGAGGATCAGGTTCGTGATCGGCGGCAGGCGCCCCAGCTGGAAGCTCTTGCGGCAGAAGACCGAGAGGTACCCCGGCTGGCTCTCGTCCTCCACGGTGTCCGGATCGTCGGCGATCTGC